>JAFQYK010000227.1 GCA_017406485.1 Clostridia bacterium | reverse complement strand
ATACTCTTTTGCTTCCAAAGCCGTCATAAAGTTGTCGCGCTCGGTGTCCTGACAAATTTTCTCATAAGACTGACCTGTTTTTTCAGCGAGTATACGGTTCATCTTTTCCTTGGTCTTCATAAGGTGACGGGCGTATATGTCAACATCCGTCGCCTGACCGGAAAGTCCGCCGCCTGAAATAAGCGGCTGGTGAATCATAATCTCGCTGTTGGGGAGAGCAAAACGCTTGCCCTTTGTGCCTGCCGATAAAAGGAACGCGCCCATACTTGCAGCCATACCTATGCAGATTGTTGATACGTCGCACTTGATGTACTGCATTGTGTCATAAATTGCCATACCCGCGGTGATTGAGCCACCCGGTGAGTCAATGTAGAACTGAATATCCTTGTCGGGGTCCTTTGCTTCAAGGAAAAGCATCTGCGCCACAACAAGACTTGATGTTGCGTTGTCTACCTGGTCAGCGAGGAAGATTATTCTGTCCTCCAAAAGTCTTGAATAAATGTCGTAGGAACGCTCACCTCTGTTGGTCTGCTCCACGACCATAGGTACTAATGCCATTTTGTCCACTCCTTTTTATTTTGAGGCGTCGGTGACGCCGCCCCCCTACAGTAAGGGGGTAAATTACTTAACCTTTGCGTTGTTTACAATCATATCGATTGTCTTCTGGATTGCGAGATCCTTGCCGATGTTCTCAATTTCAACATCGCTCATTGCTTCCTTCAGCTTATCAAGCTCCATATTGTACTTCTTAGCCATATCAACGAGGTGAAGCTCAACCTCCTCAGGACCGGCCTCAATGCCTTCCTTCTTCTGGATAGCCTCGAGAACGAGCGAGCCGGAAATCTGCTGTCTTGCCTGATCCTTGAACTGCTCTCTGAAGGTTTCCGGTGTCTGACCCGTATACTTCATATACATATCGAGGTTCATACCCTGATATGCAATTCTCTGTGCAAAATCACGCACGATGTTGTCAATCTGTGCTTCAAGCATTGCGTCGGGAATATCAAACTCTGCGTTTTCTACTACCTTGTCAACAATAGCATTCTCTGTTTCAACCTTTGCCTTGTTCTCAGCAGCCTCTTCAAGTTTCTTTCTGATGTCAGCCTTGTACTCGTCAAGAGTATCAAACTCACTTACTTCACTTGCGAAGTCGTCATCAACGTCGGGAAGCTCGCGCTTCTTTATCTCGTGAATGTGAACCTTGAATAGCGCGTCCTTGCCTGCAAGAGCGTCTGAGTGGTACTCCTCGGGGAAGGTTACGTTTACTTCTGCATCACTGTCTGTTTCCTTGCCGATAAGCTGCTCCTCGAATCCGGGGATGAATGTACCTGAGCCGATTTCAAGCTCGTAATTTTCGCCCTTGCCGCCCTCGAAAGCCTTACCGTCAGCAAAGCCCTCAAAGTCGATTACAGCTATATCGCCGTTCTCGATAGCTCTGTCGTCAACGGTTATAAGTCTTGCGTTCTTCTGTCTTGCAGCCTCAATATCCTTATCGACATCCTCATCTGTTACAGTATAGTCAATTTTATCCACTTCTATACCCTTGTAATCGCCGAGCTTTACCTCAGGCTTTGTTGTAACAAGCGCGGTGAACACAACCGGCTCACCCTTCTTTATATCCTCAACGTCAATTTCCGGTCTTGCAACAGACTCAACTTCGCTTTCCTTTAAAGCTGCCTCGTATGCGTCGGGAAGCACGTCGTTAATAGCCTCGTCATAGAATACTGCCGCGCTGTAGAGCTTCTCGATTATAGCGCGCGGAGCCTTACCCTTTCTGTAGCCGGGAACGTTAAACTTGTTCGCGTTCTTCTTGTACGCGCGGTTTATCGCCTTATCAAATTCCTCATAGCTTACCTCAAATGTAAGCTTCACAAGATTTTTTTCTACCTGTTCTGTTTTCACTGCCATAGTGATGTTTTCCTCCTTAATTTGTCCGCTTCAAGCGAACACATAGTTACCAGCGTACATTGTAACATAAAAAATTCCATATTGCAACGATTTTTTTGAAGAGTTTGCAAATTGTTCACATTTTTGGTGTGAATTGGTTTACATAACGCTTTTACTCCCCTGCTATGCCGGTTTTGTGCAAAAAAAGACGGCTATTTAAAGCCGTCAAAAAGTCTTATTCTCTTGCCCAGAGCTCGTGATAGAGGAGCGAATAATCCGTATCGCCCTCTTTGATAAAATTTATCGCCGTACGCGGGTGCATATTGAGCATACCGGTTATGAGGTATGGAATATCGTAGCCCCATACGATTTCCTGCTTTAGCTTAAGCATTTCATTCTGGATAAAGCGAAGCAGCGGGTCAAGTCTGTAACGAGGATTTTTAAGGAAGCCCAAAAGCGCTTCCATAGCGCAGTTACCGGCCCCTCTCCCAAGGGAGCAAACCGTTGCGTCAAGCATACTGACGCCTCGCGAAACCGCTTCAATCGTGTTTGCAAACGCAAGTTTCTGATTGTCGTGCGCATGTATGCCTATCTTTTTATTGTATTTCTGTCCAAACTCAACGAACAAGTCCATCAGATCGCGCATTTCTTCCGGGTAAATCGCGCCGTAGCTGTCAACTATGTAAATCATATCAACGCTTGACCGGCATATAAGCTCCAATGCCTGTCTTATATCGCTTTCGCTCGCCGTTGAGATTGCCATAATGTTTATGCTTGTTTCGTATCCCTTTGATTTGCAGTATTCAGCCATATCAATCGCCGCGGGGATAGTGTTTATGTACGTTGCGATACGTATAATATCAATAACGCTGTCCTCTTTGTCGATAATATCGCGCTCTAAATCTGTTCTGCCCACGTCAGCCATAACCGAAATTTTCATTTTCGTGTCATTGTTTCCGACGATTGCGCGGAGATCCTCCTCCTTGCAGAACTTCCACTTACCGAATTTGGTTTCGTCAAAGATGTCCTTTGAAGCCTTGTAACCAAATTCCATATAGTCTACTCCGGCTTTTACATTCGTTTCATAGAGTTTTTTCACAAACTCGTCCGTAAAGTAAAAGTCGTTTACCAGTCCGCCGTCGCGGATTGTCGCGTCCACAACCTTTATGTCAGGCCGGAACGACATAATGTTTCCTTGTTTTGGTGCCATTTTCTTTTCCTCCTACCGTACTACATTTATGCACATTTCTCGTGCATACCCCCGCAACGCGCGGAAGTGTAATCATTATAACACCGTGTAAGTAAAAAATCAAGTGTTTTTATGAATAAAAAAAGTTGCTTCGTTTTTTAGTTAACAAAAAAACGGCACCCAATCGGGTGCCGTTTCGCGCTTCCGGAAGCGCTTTATATTAAACGCTGGTAACCGGCTGGAGTTGGCTATATGATGAGCGGCTGAAGCTGTACGCCGTTAAACGCCGCCTCCGCAGCCTGAACCGTTTTTTCAAAATCCGCCACAAGCGAGGTTGGCTTTTGTATGTAATCATCCTGCGTAAGCGGTACAAAATAGATGTTTTTATAATTAAGCAGATTGCCTATATTCTTTGTGGCATTTCCGAGGCCGTCATTTGTGGAAACGGCTATGAGAACCGGTTTTTGATTACGCAGATGCGCCTTGACCGCCATCGTAACGGACGTATCGGCTATCCCTGCCGCCAGCTTCGCAAGCGAGTTGCCGGTACACGGCAGAACTATAAGCATATCAAGAAAGTTCTTCGGCCCTATAGGTTCCGCGTCCTTTACCGTATGGATAACCTCGTTACCCGTTATAGCTTTTATTTTATTTACAAAATCCTCAGCCCTGCCGAAGCGCGTATCGGTCGAATATGAAATACCGCTCATTATAGGCACAATATCCGCCCCCGCGCCTTTAAGCGCCTCCATTGCCGAAAGCGCCCTTTTGAAGGTGCAGAAGGAGCCGCACATAGCAAAGCCGATGGTTTTACCCTCT
>JAFQYK010000226.1 GCA_017406485.1 Clostridia bacterium | reverse complement strand
TAATTTAACCGCACAAGTTGCATTTTTCAAAAATAAGCGGTCTTGTCGCTTATCATACTTATATAAATATCACAAAAGAAATAGAAAATTGATTTACCGTGCGCTCAATATTTAGTGTACTCTCGTATTTATCCAATATTGATTTTACACTTGACAATCCTATGCCGTGTTCGTTTTTATTGTCTTTCGTTGTCTTTAGTAACGGATTGTTTTCATCAGGTGCCGTGTTAACGACCTTGCACATAAATAATCCTTGTTTGTAAACAACTGACACTTGTATTGATTTTTTATCTTTTACGCGTTCACACGCTTCTATTGCATTATCCAATATATTACCGAGCAAAACACATAAATCCGCAGCGTCAATATTGACCTTTTCAGGTATCTGAATATGACAGTCAAAAGAAATACTCTTACTTAGCGCCATTTCCTTTTTTGCAGTAAGAATAGTGTCAATTACAATGTTTCCCGTGTCTATTGTTTCACCCTCTATATCGGCAAAAAAGTGTAAATTATCCAAGTATTCCTCTCCACCCTGACAGTCCCCATTTTTGAAAAAAGCACGCAGAGCAATTATGTGATTTTTTAAATCGTGACGGACTTTCTTTATTTTGTTTTGCGCCATAAACATTTCGTCAATATGCTTTTTCTGTGATTGCAGTTGTTCGGTAAGTATTGCTTTGGCAGCTAATTCTTCTGCTTGTACAGATACCCTTTCATACATATACAATGTAAGAAGAAAGCTATACATCAAGCCTAATATTGTAATAACAGATAAAATATCCATATAAGCTATGCTGTTGTAATATTGAAACAGAAATATCATTCCCATTGCCAACCCGACGCTTATGAGCATAGAAAAAAACATTATCCAATATCCCGTAGGCATTTTGTATAATACCTTTCTATGTTTTAACGATACAATCTTGGCGGTGATAAAATATACTGTTTTAGATAAAATAATTCCCAAAAGCCGTAGCGTGGGATTTTCAACAACCTCCTCCGTAGTATAATGTCCTATGGAAGTAATCATATATAATACCAATATCTCTATTCCAGCAGATAAGAAAACAATTACCACGGAAACAATAATCTTTGTCTTAATATTTCCCTTGTAAAGCATTGAAGCTATTATTGTGAGAACGATAATAAAAAGTACATTCAAAAATCCAAAGTTGAACAGTACATTACTGATATTGATACATATTGTTAAACCTATGGCACCTAAAACATAAACCCAATCCTTCAGACCGTCTCGTTTTTCCATAAAGGTGCTGAAAAACATAAATGTAACTATTGACTCGAATAAGCCTGTCGCTATATCTGCTATTGTGTAAATCATATTAAATACTTCCTTTCATTGAAATTGAGTATTTTTAGCTTGACATCATTCTTATAGCTACGGCTCAGCGGAATAACGGCATTATTCCTAAGAGTTATATCGTTGCCGTGAAGTTCTTTGAAATAATCGAGGTTCATAATATATGATTTATGTGTAATAACAAACCTGTTCATATCAAGCTGTTTTAACAGCTTTGAAAAAGTCATATATGTTCTGTATTCTTTGTCAAAGGTATGTATATGTACCCAATGTGACTTGTTTTCAAAATATAAAATATCTTCGTATAATAGCCTTATAATATCCCTGCTGTCTTGAAATACAATGTATGGATGCTCAAGGTCAATGGACTCACAAGCCTTTAGGAAAGCCTCCTTGAATTTATCAAAGTTTACCGGCTTCACAAGAAAACGAAACGGTCTGCACTCAAAACTGCGTTCCATATATTTCTTGTGACTTGTTACAAAAATAATAATGGCAGTTCTATCTATTTTTCTAATTCTGTTTGCCGTATCTATGCCGTCCATTTCTTTCATTTCCATATCAAGAAATATAATATTAAATTTTTCACCTGTGTCTGAATAATGAGCCGTTAATTCTTCACCACTCTTAAATACGCTGATATTTACATTGTCTTGTTGTATTTTGCCGATGTATTCCGACAAAACTGAAATACTGTCGTTTTCATCGTCACATATAGCTATTTTTAATATACCATTCATTAAATTTACCCCGTGAACAATTATAGTTTTCTTTTATTATAGCAACTTCGGCAGTATGTGTCAATTTTATTTAGCCAAGAGAAAAGGACATAACCGTTTACTTATGGTTATGTCCTCTGAATAAATATGTTCCCATAGCAAGGAGAGCTTTATTTTTGTAAATACACCTTATGTGCCTCAATCAGCAGCTTGTTTGTTACTGTGTAAACCGCCATATCAACGGCAGGTTTGTCAGCATAACAAAAGTCCGTATGAGGGGCGTGCGGTGTGTATGACGGATTGGTAGATTGATAGATTTTTGTACGAGCTTGTTTGCGTGCCTCGTCAATATCTTTTCCGTTCTCAACCTCTGCAAGAATATCCGCAAGCAGCACTCTCAAATTTTCTTCCGTCTGCCGATAAACTTCGGAGCGCATATACATATCACGGCAAGTCCGTAATGCGTTTTGACTTATGGCAGATAGGATTGCGTAACCGTTATCCTTTGTTTGGTTTGCTAATACGGCTTTGTAAATTTTAGTATCCGCATAGCTCGCTATCATTCCGTAACCTACGCCGGCGATGATTTCATCAAGATAACCGCCTATCAGACTTTCAACAATTTGTATTTGTTCTTCCGTTGCGCTCTGCGGCGCGGTTTCTCTCGGAATAGGCGCGGCGTTCGCTGTTGCGCTTGACATAAGCAAGGCCGCCGTTAGCGCAAGTGTAGTAATTTGTTTCTTCATTTCAAAAACTCCTTTCATATCTGATACAATAATTATATCAAAGGAATTTTCTCGCGCCCAGCGTGAGATTTGTAGAAAAAATCATCGTCAGCCCGTACAAAACGCCTAAATATGTACTGTCAGCGAAGCGACATCAAAATTTTTCTCTGTATTTTTTTATTTATTCCGTTTCTTGTTTTCCAAAAATATCTCCGTAAATTTGTCTGGGTTTGGGAGTTGTTCCTAAGAATATTTTTTTACCGTCAAAACAGCGTTTTGGACGGTTAAAAATCCGTGAGTGGGTACCCACTCGCTTTGCTTGCTATTCCGCCGAAATGTCACTTTCGACATAATCCGACATTTTGCAAATTTCAGTGGTTTTCTGCAAATACTATGAAAAATCAAGCATATTTTCATAACCGCCCGCATATATTATATTTTAAGACAAATATTACCACAAGGAGAGGACAAGCTATGACAAAAGATGAATTTTTCGAACCTATCAAGGTTAAAAATCCGATGGTGGCAATGCTCCCCGATATTACGCTCAAAATGGAAATCAGCGGCACACAATACCGGTTTCGTGGCATATATGACGGTGAGCGTGCATTATCGGCTAAGCTGATGCGGCTTATGGAAAATGAAAAAGAATTTGAACAGGGGGCTGACAAAACAAATGACAAGCGTTAAAATATATACATACAATCCTGTTTTGGCAGACTGTTTTCGTGAAAGTGAGGGATTTGATTATGAGTATACAGTCTGAAAAAATTACGGCGTTATACTGCCGCCTTAGCCGCGATGACGAGCTCCAAGGCGACAGCAACAGTATTGTAAATCAAAAAAGTATGTTAGAGAAATACGCAAAGGATAACGGTTTCAAAAATATTCAGTTTTTTGTTGACGACGGTTTTTCGGGAACGAATTTTAACCGTCCAGCGTGGACAGAACTGCAAGGTCTAATTGACGAGGATAAAATCGGCGCCATTATTGTAAAGGATATGTCAAGATTAGGACGTGACTATCTAAAGGTTGGATTTTTTACAGAAGTCGTATTTTTGAATAAAAATATCCGCTTTATCGCAATCAATAACGGAATTGACAGTGCAAATCAAACAGACAGCGACTTTACGCCTTTTATCAATATTATGAATGAGTGGTTTGCAAAAGACACCTCAAAGAAAATTCGCGCGGTTATGAAGGCAAAAGGCAAATCCGGCAAGCCTCTTACTGTACACCCTCCATTTGGTTACATCAAGGACGAAAGTGACAAAAATCATTGGATAGTTGATGATGAAGCCGCAAAAGTTGTGAAAAGAATATTTACAATGTGTATGGAAGGCTCTGGACCATCACAAACGGCAACAAGTCTGACAAAAGCTAAGGTTCTAACTCCAACCGCATATTATCACGAAAAAGGAATTTCCGCAACTCATTCAAAACCCGGTAATCCTTATAAATGGTCTACGCAAACCATCAGCGATATACTTGAAAGACAGGCATATATCGGTAACACTGTCAATTTTACAACATATAAACCGTCATATAAGTCTAAAAGATTTGTTAAAAATCCAGCGGAAAAGCAAATGGTTTTTGAAAACACCCACGAAGCGATAATTGATATTGACACTTGGGAAAAGGTGCAGGAGTTACGGAAGAATAAACGCCGTCCGTCAAAAACGGGCAAGACAAATATGTTTTCAGGTGTTGCGTACTGCGCTGATTGCGGGAAAAGGCTATATTATTGTACGACTAAATATTTTGAGAGCCGTCAAGACCATTTCGTATGCTCCACTTCAAGAACTCACGGCAAAGAAGCCTGCGATACTCATTTTATTCGCGCGGTTGTCTTGGAAAAGGGTGTGCTGGCGCACTTGCGGTATGTAATCAGCTTTGTTGCAAGTTATGAAAATCAGTTCAGAGAAATCATAGGTGCAAAGAAAAAGTCTGATGTTCAAAAAGAGTTGTCATCAAAGAAACGACAGATTGCAAAATACGAAAAGCGTGTTTTGGAATTGGACGGACTATTCAAGCGTATTTACGAGGATAATGTAAAGGGTAAGCTGTCTGACAGCCGGTTTGAATTGCTGTCTGCCGATTACGAAAAGGAGCAGGCACTGCTTACGGAAACAGTTAAAAATCTTTCAGCCGAGATTGAACGGACGGAAGAACAAACCGATAATGTAGAACGTTTTATTGCTAAGGTACATAAATATTTTGATTTACAAGAACTCACTCCGTCAACGCTTAATGATTTGGTAAAGCGCGTTGAGGTACACCAATCAGAAAAAATTGACGGTAAGAGAACGCAACTGATTGATATTCATTACGACTTGGTGGGCTTGCTGCCACTATCATTGTTTCAGCAGCAAACGAAGAACGACATAGCCTGAAAACTATGCCATTCTTCAAAAAAACTTTTTATTACTGTTTTATGGAAGTTGCACTACCGAAACGCTGTTTTTGTTTGTCTGCTACTTATCTCGTCACAATATCAACGGGAACGTCGAATATCTTTGCAACCTTCAAAATCGTGTCAATGTGTCTGCCGCTTGCCGCTGCCATATGGTGCGTCGGGCCTGCCTCGCTCCACTTGTTGCAGAATTCTCTCGCTCCGCACGTAAAGCGCGTGCGCATATTCGTATCACCGAATGTGAAGATCGGGCCTTCCTCGTTTACGCCCTCGGCTACGACAAACTTAAAGTTGCCGTCCTTATCCTGCGTGATACCGAGATATGTAACGGGACCAAGGTGCGGATAGAACTGCGTTAAATAACCGCCGCCTGTCTTGCCGTGGAATACGGGAACGATTTTCATTGTCGGCTTCTTAGCTGAAATATCAGCATCACCCGAGCCGCTGTGACCTATGATGCAGATGTCCTCGTTAAAGTCAATCGAATACATCTCGGAAAGCTGACCCATACCTGAAATCGTCTTTAAAATGCTCATAGCCATTGAAACCTTAATATCGCCCTCAACAGCACAAGCCACGCCCTGCTTAATAAGCATACTGAACGCGGGGATAAGCATACTGTCCAGAACGCCTGCCTTACCCTGCGCGAAGCCGTCATAGTGAGAAGCGACAAAGCCGAGCTTCTCGTCCTTAACCCACTGCTCAAACGCAACAACATACTTCGCCATATCCCAGACCTTTTCAATGCTGTTGCCGCCCTCAATATCGAAGGTGTCAAGAATATCCTGAGCCTTAGCGCGAATAGCGTCCTCGTCTGTGATGTCGTCGGCGATAGCCCACATCTTCTCCCAGTCAAACTGCTTTGTGTAAAGGAACATTCTGTGATAGAGGTTTGTTTCGTCAATGTAGAGATCCATCATACCGGGGTACGGTCTGCCTATCTGCGCGAGGTTTGTGTCGCGGAAACGGCGTCTTACCTGCGCGGCCTTGCACCAATCCTCAATCTCAGCCTGTACATACGGGTCGCCGCCCTCAACAACGCCTGTAATAACTGCGTGACGCTTACCTGCTCTTTCAAGGTCAGCCACCATCTCACCGACAGCGCCGCACGCATACAGCTCGCCAAGCCACGTCGGAGTATCGGTATTCTCATAATCGGGAGCCTTTTTCTTCTGAATATTTACCAGAACAACAGGTACGTCAAGATCGCGAACAGCAGGAAGCATATTGTACGAGGTTGCGTATGTAAGAAGCTGCAGAATTACAAGGTCAACATCGGCAGCGCGGAACTTGTCGCCCGCCTCCTGTGCCAATTCCTTTGTTGTTACAATACCGCCGTCAATAATCTCAACTGTGTCGGGGAGTGTCTTTTTGAACGCGTCGTACTGTCCCTCAAATTCCGGCACGAGCGACGGGAACTGCGGAAGATACGCACCCAGCGCGATTGAAAACACGCCTATTCTTGCTTTTGTTTCAACTAACATAAAATTTAATCATCCTTTCTTTGTATTTTTTCCATAAATCTGATAATATCATTATACATTGTTTTGTCAATATTTGCAATAGTAAAATGTTAAATTAACGATGTATTTTCGTGAAAAATCAGTGTCCGAAAAACTCATTTGCATAGTGTACCGAGGAAAGCGCGTCGGGGCAGTACTTGTCCGCGCCAATTATATCGGCGTACTCCTGCGTCAGAACCGCGCCGCCGACCCATACCTTTGCGTCAAGACCTGCCGCGCGTATAGCCTTAATCGTTTCCTCCATACTCACAACCGTGGTCGTCATAAGCGCGCTAAGCCCACACAAATGAATATCATTCTTTTTCATTTCCTCCACAACCGTTTCCGGCGCAACATCCTTACCGAGGTCGTAAACATCATAGCCGTAGTTTTCCAAAAGCACCTTTACAATGTTCTTGCCAATGTCGTGTATATCGCCCTTGACCGTTGCAACAGCAATTTTGCCTCGGCTCTCCTGTGTTTCGCCCGAAGCTGCAATCCTCGCCTTAATCGCCTCAAACGACGCCGCGACCGTTTCCGCACTCATCATAAGCTGCGGCAGAAACATTGTGCCCTTTTCAAATTCGCGTCCGACTACATTCAACGCCTCAACCAGCACATTGTTTACCAAATCCATAGGGTCAACTGTTTCAAGCTGTCTGACCGTTTCATCAAACGCCTGCTCCTTTAATCCCTTTAAAATTATATCGAACAGCGGATTTACGTTTTCTGTCTTTGTTTCGGCTTGGTTTTCGCGCGTCACCGTTGTTTCCGATTTTGTACCCGCGTACGCCGCGACATAACCCTGACAGTCCTCGTCATAGCACGCGAGCGCCATAAACGCGCGGTATGCGTTTATCATAGCGTCAGCGCAGGGGTTTATAATACACGCGTCAAGTCCGGAGTGCAGCGCAAGCGCGAAAAATGTACCGTTCACAATTTCGCGGCGAGGAAGTCCAAAGGATATATTTGAAACGCCCAAGGTAGTGCATATACCAAGCTCGTCCTTAATGCGCTTCAGAGCCTTAATAGTTTCCGCGCTTTCCTTTTGCTGCGCGCTAATCGTAAGAGTCAGCGCGTCCATAACGAGATTTTTTGGTTTTATACCATACTCCGCCGCCCTGTCGCGTATCTTTTTTGCAATTTCCACTCTTTCATCAGCAGTCGCCGGTATACCATCTTCGTCAAGGCACAAGCCGACCAAAACGCCGCCGTACTTCTTAACAATCGGCATAATCGCCTCAATGCTTTCCTCCTTGCCGTTGACAGAGTTTACCATCGGCTTACCGTTATAGATACGCAAGGCGCGTTCAATTGTTTCCGGGTCGGAGCTGTCAATCTGCAGCGGCAGATTTACCGCCGCGCTTATCGCCTTAACCGCTTTTTCCATCATCGCGCACTCGTCAATTTCGGGCAGACCGACATTCACATCAAGAATATGCGCACCAGCGTCGCGCTGCTTAAAGGCTTCATTTAAGATATAATTTATATCGCCGTTTCGGAGCGCTTCTTTAAATTTCTTTTTGCCTGTCGGGTTAATTCTCTCACCGACAATTTTCGGGCTGTCGCCCAAGGTAACCGTCTTTGAATATGACGCAACAACCGTTATATTCTTTTCCTCAACAACCGGCGTATAGTCCTTGCACCTGTCCGCAAGACAGCGAATATGGTCGGGTGTGGTACCGCAGCAGCCGCCAAGCACGCTCGCGCCTAACTTCGCCATTTTTTCACTCTGCTCCGCAAATTCCTCGGGTGTCACCTTGTAGACCGTCTTTCCGTTTTCAATCTGCGGCAGACCTGCGTTCGGCTGCGCCATAATCGGAATTGACGAAATCTCCGCCAAGTCCGCCATCATTTCACCAATCTGCTCAGGGCCAAGACCGCAGTTTATACCCACGCAGTCAACGCCCAATCCCTCCATAATTGCCGACATTACGCGCACATCGCCGCCCGTGAGGGTTTTATAGCTGTCGTCAAAGGTCATAGTCACAAATATCGGGAGCGAGGTGTTTTCCTTAACCGCCAGCACCGCCGCTTTTGCTTCAAGCGTGTCGGACATTGTTTCGATAATAACAAGGTCAGCCCCGCACTTCTCTGCCGTCTTTGCAATAGACGCAAATGCGTCATAGCAAGCGTCAAACGACAAATCACCCAAAGGCTCCAACAGTTTGCCGCAAGGACCTATATCGAACGCGACAAACCGCGGCTTGTCCTCTGATTGAAACTTGTTTACCGCCTTCCTCGCATTGCCAATCGCGGCGGCAATCACCATATCAAGCCCTGTATCGCCCTCGAATTTCAGCGGATTTGCGCCGAAGGTATTAGTTGTGATAATATCCGCGCCTGCTTCAAGATATTCGGTGTGGATTTTCTCAATCAATTCGGCATTTGTTATATTAAGCATTTCGGGTATCTCGCCCGCACCCATACCGTTTTTTTGCAGCATAGTACCCATACCGCCGTCAAAGAACAGCAGTTTTTTACCAAGTAAATTCTTTATGTTACTCATATAAAATTCCTTTCACATAAGATTAGCCTTCCCCTTGAGGGGAAGGTGTCAAAATAAATTATTCACAACGCCCACAATTTTCTCTGCAATTTCGGGTCTGTTCATAGTGTAGATATGTATTCCGTCCGCGTCATTTGATAATAGGTCAATAATCTGCTCCACCGCATACGCAATACCTGCCTGCTTCAACGCTTCGGGGTTGTCCTGATACTTTGAAATTATTCGCAAAAACTTCGCCGGCATTGACGAGCCGCCGCTGAGTATCGCCATACGCTGAATTTGCTGTGCCTTGGTAAGCGGCATAATACCCGGGTTTATCGGAATATTTATACCCTTTTTCACGCACCTGTCGCGGAACGCGTAAAATTTGTCGTTGTCAAAAAACATCTGCGTAACAAGAAAATCCACACCGGCGTCAACCTTGATTTTGAGGTTTTCTATATCCGCGTCAAGACTGTCTGAGTCGGGGTGACATTCGGGGTAGCACGCACCGCCCACGCAGAAATCGCCGTATTTTTTAATATCCTCCACCAGCTCCGACGCGTACTTATAGCCGGGGAAAAGCTGACCTATATGGTCACGCGGCTTATCACCGCGCAAAGCTAAGATATTCTCAATCCCCATTTTTTTATACTCTGCAAGCGTTGACTTTACCGCGTCCTTTGTATTTGCCACGCACGTAAGATGCGCGAGCGAGGGAACGGATAGATTGTCCTTTAAGTATGCAGCGATTTTGGCGGTACTCTTGCTGTTCGAGCCGCCCGCGCCGTAGGTGACGCTCATATAATCTATCGGCAGCGCGGACATTTCCTTAACCGCGCCCAAAACCGCGTCAAGCCCGTCCTCCTCCTTAGGGGGAAACACCTCAAACGAGAGAACCGGTTTTTTTTGCTTAAATATATCGCGAATAAACATAGTGAACACTTCCTTATAACATACTCCGTTTCATTATACCATTTTTCGCCGGTAATAACAAGGGAATTTGTTTAAAAAATAATCGCACAAACACTATTGCAAAAAGGACAAAAACGGTGTATAATATAGATGTTAAAATTTGAGAATAATATGGAGGAATTTAAAATGGCTTGTTTCTTAGTACCTACAACAGAAGCGATTGTTACGACTATTGCAAAAAAGTCAATCGACAAGTCGGCTGAAAAATCCCATAAGGAAATTACAAACCCGTTTGTTAAGAGAATGAACTGGCTCAACAATATGCTTTGGGGCGGCAGCGCGCTTTTAGCATTTGAGCACGTATGGCACGGCGAGGTAACACCGTGGTTTCCGTTCCTTACCAACGCGGCAAATCCGCAGGACGCGGCGGCGATGCTCGGCGAAATGGCGACAAGCGGTGTGGCAATGGCTGCGCTTGTAACGGCTGCGTGGGCGGCTATTGTGCTTGTCACGAACGCGGCGGCTAAGCGTAATGCGGCAGACACGGTAACAGACAGCGCGAAGGCGTAAAACTAAAAAGGAACATAAAGCGGCGAGGCATAACTACTTGCCGCTTTATTTGTACGAAGCTATGGAAGAGAAGTTTGAAAAGCTAAAAGAATATTTAAGGTCGCTCGGCTCTGTCGCGGTGGCGTTTTCGGGCGGTGTTGACTCGACGTTTCTTTTAAATACGGCGTATGAGGTGCTCGGCGATAACGCCGTTGCAATAACGGTAAGCTCAGCGGCTTTTCCTGTTCGTGAAGAGAAGGATGCGTCAGAGTTTTGCGAGAAAGCGGGCATAAGGCAATTATTCCTTCACCT
>JAFQYK010000225.1 GCA_017406485.1 Clostridia bacterium | reverse complement strand
TGACAAAACGGCTTAATACCGACAGAGAATATTATAATGCAATGTATGATGAAATAATTATTCCCGACCTGGGCGATGTGCATTATAAAAGAGCGATAACCGAACGGAATAAATGGATGGTGGATTGTTCTGAAGTTGTGCTTTGCTATGTGACGCGAAACAGCGGCGGGGCGTACAGGATGCGCGAATATGGTGCGAGAATGAAAAAACCTATAGTTATGCTGTCTGTAATTTAATAGTTGAAAAAAGAGCCTGCTTATGGTATACTATGACATATGGTCGGTTCTTTTTTTGAACAAAATGACGGAAAGGACAGTAATATGGAAAAATATGGTGAGGTTCCGCCGAGGTTTACGAAGAAGTGGTGGGGACACATTTGGGAATATTATAAGTGGCATTTTATTATTACTGCAGTGGCGATACTTATCGCGGTTGTCACAATCGTCCAGTGCGCGCACAGGACAGAATATGACGTTGTTATGATATACGCCGGTCATAAGGATTTATCCAATATGACGCAAAATCAGCTTTATGAGCTGGCAACGGAGCATATTGATGATGTGGACGGCAACGGCAAGGTTGTTGTCGATATAAAGCCGCTTGTTTTTACCGATATTGACGGTAACGAAGATTATGATTTCGCCATTCAGACAAAACTTGACCTTACATTTGTAGACGACTACACATACATCTACCTTATGGACGAAACTCAGGCGCGTGTTTATTGCGGACGAAAGGACACCACTGACGCGTTTGAAGAAGTGAGCGCATACTATGACGGCAACGGTAAGGAGGTTCTCTATACCACCGATGAAAACAGAAGTTTTGCCGTAAGTCTTAAAGACAGCGCTCTGCTTAAAGAAAAGGGCATAAACGCGGACGGGCTGTATATGATGGTGCGCCGCGATAACAAGGCAAGTGAGAAAAATACAAAGTCGCACGATAGCGCAATCAAATTTGCAAAAGAGCTTGTCAGGTGACGACGAAGGAGGAGCAGCGTGGCTGTTGTTAAACCCGAAATAGTTACAAGTGAATATGAAATGTTTTCGGAATACAAGAGAACGCGCGACCCGCAGCTTAGGGATGAGCTTGTTGAAACATATATCTACATTGCGGAAATACTCTCGCGCCGTTTTATAAACCGCGGCGTTGAGTATGACGATATTTACCAGGTCGCGTCACTCGGTATTCTCTATGCGGTGGAGCGTTTTGACCCCGACAAGGGCGTTAAATTCGCAACCTTCGCCACACCGACGGTACTGGGTGAGATACGCAAATACTTCCGCGACAAGGGTAACTTTATCCGGATACCCAGAAAACTATACGAGATATTCTACCGCGCGGAAAAACTGAGGCGAAAAAATATATCGCGAACCGAAACGGCGAGAATACTCGGTATTCCCGAAAAAACGCTTGACGCGATTTATGAAACGGGCGATGTTTCGTTCATAAAATCGCTTGAATACGAGGCTTATGCGGACGGTGAAATGTCGCTCTCAAACGTTGTAGGCGTTGAGGACAAGCATTATCTTATGATTGAGAATGAGGATTTTATCGAGTCGTGTATGCAAAGGCTTACCGAAGAGGAACGCGAGTTTGTAAAACTGCGCTACTACAAGGAAAAAAGCCAGCGCGAAATTTCCGAAATGTTTGGCACATCACAAATGCATATAAGCAGAATGGAAAAAAAGGTGCTGAAAAAATTAAGGAATATGTATTTTAAGGATTAAAGGAGGCAAAATTATGCTCACGGAAAAGAAAAAGGAATTTATTGAGTTTATGATGGAGTCGGACGTTCTGCGCTTCGGTGACTTTGTCACAAAAAGCGGACGCAACACCCCCTATTTTGTAAACACCGGCAATTTCAGAACAGGCAAACAGCTTGCGACGCTCGGCAAATTCTATGCCGCGCTCATAAAGGAAAGCTGCGGCGACAGCTTTGACGCTATGTTCGGCCCCGCGTACAAGGGTATACCGCTTGCGGCAACGGCCGCGGCTGCGCTTTACAACGAATACAAAATCGACAAGCCGTATTTCTTCAACCGCAAGGAGGAGAAGGACCACGGCGAGGGCGGCTCGCTCGTCGGCTACAAGCCGCAAAACGGCGACAACGTCATCATCATTGAGGACGTTATAACGGCCGGTACGGCTGTAAGGGAAACACTCCCGGTTTTAAAGAGCGCGGCTGACGTTACGGTAAAGGATATGTTTATATCCGTAAACCGCTGCGAGGTTGGTCAGAACCCTGAAAAAACAACCATTATGGAGATAATGGAGGATTTCGGAATAAACATTCACGCGATTATAACCGTTCAGGATATTTACGAGTATCTTAAAGCAAACGGCAATTACGCAGATATGCTGCCGAAGATGGAAGCGTATATGCAGAAGTATTGCGTGTTTAATTAAGCAGGTGATAATATGAGGAAAATATTTAAGGCACTTCCGGCGGCGCTTATCATTGCGTCCACTGTTACGGCGAATGCGTACAACGTGGTAAACCTTCCCGAAAGTATGACGCTTTCGGACGCGATGGAGGTTTTTAACGCGTCGGAAATAACGAGAATTACCGTATCGGATATATTTGACGGACGGTATACTACGTTAAATCAGACGGAAATAAATCAGTTTTTTAATACCGCTAAGGATTTAAAGGTTTACAGAACAGTAAATCCTACCCCGTTCCGCGGCATATCGGTTAACATTTACACGGCGGACGGGTCTAAGTCGTATCTTTTAAATTCCGGTATTCAAATCGGTACATACGGCGAGGAAAACTATATCTGTTACAAGCTCAGCGAGACAGATACGGAAAAGCTTTTATACCTCGATGACAGGTATTGGGATGAAAGCGACAAGGCGGGCGGCGAGTATGTTCACCGCGTGACAAGCAAAGATTTTTTGAAACTGCCGGAGGCGCAATGGTCAAGAGGCTTTGTTACTGAAGCAGCGGCAAAAAATCTTATTCCCTACGAATTTACAAAAAGCTATGGTGACAATATAACGCGTGAGCAGTTCTGCAGGCTTATCGGAAACTTCATCGCGGTCAAGAACAATTACAACTCTCTGGAGGAATATATGTCCGACGCGGGCGGCGCGTATCTTCGTAACTACTTTGAGGATTGCGCGGGCACGGATAACTCGATAAACATTCTCTATGCCTTAGGCGTAGTCAATGGTAAAGATGAAACACACTTTGACCCGAATGGCATTATAACGCGCGAGGAGGCGGCAACGCTCCTGAGCAAAACAGCCGACCTTTTCTGGGATTTGGAAACAAATACAGGCCTTAGGTATGATGACAGGGATTACATATCGGAATGGGCAAAATTCTATGTGACTTGGGTTACAGAATATAAGGTTATGACCGGTGTTAACGAAAGGGAGTTTGATCCCAAGGGCTATTACACGATTGAACAGGCTGTGGCGACAATCGTCAGATTATACAACCTGCTGGGCTAAGCTAAAACAAAACCTGCGGTTCATTAAGGAACCGCAGGTTTTTTCTTGCGCTCGCTTCCGCAGCTTTATCAGAAGCTTTTTATCCGGAAAAAAAAGCATAATTGAGACCGCGGCCTCAATTATGCTTTATTCGTTTTAGTTGCAAATTACAATCAGCTTTGTTGTACCCTTTGACTGGAAGGCTATAATCTTTGAGCAATCCATACCGTAATTCTTGGCATCCTTCAAATCGTTTATTGATAAATCTGTTGTAGTGTTTGCCACGAAACGGCTTACTTCGTCACGCTCCGGTTCCATACGTACAATCTTTGTTCCGGAGGTTATTGAAATTTCTTCATAATCACTGTCGTCAAGAACCAAATTACCGTCAACCTCATCAAAGCCGTTCTTTGTTACGTAGAGCTTCTTTTCATCTGTGAGAACCTGGCTTACGTTGAACACAACCGCTCTTGAATACGGTACCCAGCCGAGGGTTGAGCTTTGATACATCTCGTCATTACCATCGGAATTTTTGAAATGGTAATCAAACAGCATTGACTGATAGTTATTGTCCTCGCTCGGTGTAATCTCCTTCTCCCAGTTGTATATCTGTCCGTTGTACAATTCCTCCATATCAAGAACGGATACTATATCGTCATATTTAAGTACATTTACACGTCCCTGGATAAGGTTATCGCTGTCGTATGCAAACTGGATAACATCGCCCGGCTTCACGTCAGCAAACTCTGTTTGATCATATGTGTTCCACGACTTTATAGTATTTGAAGCGCCGGTGAACATATCCAGCTTAAGAACTGTATCATCCTTGATTGAGCTGTACTCTGATTTTACAGTGTCGGCAATAACAGAGTAATCCGTGTCCTTCTTTACCTTAGTAAGAGTACCGTCGGCGCCGTACAGAATTACAAGACCGGCAACCTTTGAAGAATTTAAGTCATACGCTTCAAGATAGTAACGCTCGCCTATACTGAACGCCGAGGACGGGGTTTTCTTGGCATACTTGTTCTTCTGGCTTCTGTCAGCGGGAACATAGATAACAACCGTTGAGGAGTTTACCGAAAATGCGGTCTTTCCATCCAGGGTAAAGCTGCTGTTATTATATGCGTACTCGTCAAGCTCCTTACCTCTTGTTATTTTTTCCTTATCCTCGTTCTGTGCTACAAGCTCGTCGCTTGTGAGAAGAATTATGTCTGTTACTTCGTTATTTGTTATCTTAATTCTTGCCGGTTGAGCATACTGCGTGTTTGACGGCATTTTGCCCGCACCGTAAATCTTTTCGGCATACTCGCTCTCATCTGTTGTGTAAGACGCGGCAGACTGAATTCTTGAAACAGCGTTTTCTGCCTTTGTGCTTGAACCGTTTATTTTAACGTTGCTCTTTAACACATAGGAATTAGCTTCACTTGCACTTGTGGAGGGAGCGTAAGCTGTAATATAGTACTTACCGTCCCCTCTGAAGGTATTGGTTATGTACGCATACGGTGAAGCAACTGTTTCCTGCAATGTACCGTATACGGCAGTGCCAAGCGCGTCAAGATAGAAAGTACCGCTTGCGCCGGCCTTCAGCTCCTTGTTATTCTTTTCGGAAATATAGCTTGCGCACTTGTCGCCGATTTCATATTCTGTACCGCTTATTGTCATTGTGTTGCCGTCAGAACCCATTGAGGTAATCTGGCCGGTAACCGATTTATTTGTTACAAGCAGCGTGTATGTCTCACCGTCAAGGCTTGCCGCGTAAAGGATAACATCATTTGCCGCAATAGAAGTTACGGGAATTTCGGCGCCGTCCTTGGTTATGGTAAAGGTATACGTTGAGCTTTGCGGGTCAAGGATAATATAATTACCCGTAACCAGCTTATCAGTTACACGGTAATCGGTTGTTGTAGGCGCTGAAAGAGCAACGATTGTTTCATAATCGTATATCTGAATCATATCGTATGTTCCGTCAGCTCCATTATCCGTAAGCTTGATTGTACCGTATACGGAATTTATATTATCCGGGTTGAGCCACTGCATAAGCGCTTCGCTTCGTGTGTAGACGCCGTCTTCAAGGTATATTGTTTCGTCACTCTGAACTACCTTACCGTTATATCTGACTGTAATTTCTTCCGGCTTAATCTTTGCGGTCTTTGTTTTTGAGCCGTTGTCATAATACTTTATTGTACTGCCGTCATATGAGCTGAGATCGAATGATTTAAGCTCCAGAATAGTGTTTTTCGTTGTTTCCGCATCTAAACTTACAAGCTGTCTGTCATCATTCTCAGTGGGTTGTCTGTAATAAACGGTTATTGTGCTGCCAAGGTGTTTGCTCAGAACTGTCTGCTGGTCTGTATATGTAGAGTAATCAATCAGAATTTCCTGGCCGTTGCTGTCAAGAATGTCAATATAGTTTTCCGGCAGTGTAACGGTGCAGTCACCTGTTACATCGTCATTTACAGCTACGAGCGTACCCTTGAGCTTTTTAACCTTGAGATAGTCGTTCAAAAGCGTCTTTTCCGTGCTGACCCAGTTGAAACCGTTATTCTCATTCATATTAATCTCAAGAGCGTTGTAGAGCATCTGCGCTACCATACCTCTTGTTGCGCTGCCGTAAAAATCGCTGCCGCTTACATTCTTTGTAAGACCGAGTGAATTGGCCTCCTGGATATATCTGTCAGCCCAGCCGTCGGTCGTTGCTACTCTGGCAAGAGCAAAATCCTCGTAACCCAAAGTGCAGACAATCATTTTAAGCGCCTGCGCATATGTAACCTGCTCCTCCGCTTTAAATTCGCCGTCGTCAAATCCGGCAATAATTTTGCGGTCATAGCCGGTCTGGATGTAATCCCTTGCCCAATGGTCTGCAGATACATCGGCAAAGGTGTATGCCTGGTACTTTATGTCCTGAAGTCCGAGCATAAATACGATAAGCTTTGTAAACTCCGCGCGTGTTATTGCTCCGTCCGGCTTAAAGGTGCCGTCCTCGTAGCCGGCAATAACCGAAAGAGTTGACAATGTCGTTATCGCATTTTTATACTGATGATCTTCGCTCACGTCGCTGAACGCGGCAAAAGAGACCGTCTGGAAAACAGACGCTGTAAGCATTGCCGCAGTCATCAGCATTGCTATAAATTTTTTCATAAAACCTCAAATCCTTTCTGTCTTGTTTATCCTATCTGAAAACTATTTCCGCGCTGATTTAAACACACCCTTGCGCAAAAACTTTTCATAGCAAGCATATATAAGTATTTTATCACCTTTTATTATATAAGTCAACCTCCGCTATATAGCCTAATTGTGAATAAATTGAGAATTATTGATAAAATCATTGAAAAATAAGCAATTAAATGATACAATACTTAATACTTACACCTTTATTTAAGGAGGAAAATTTTAACTATGAACAATAATAAGGATTCTTCACCTTTAAAAAATCCTTTGGTAATTTTTCTGATAATTTCCGTTGTAGCCACAATTTTACTTAATGCTGCAATGATTTCTCTTCAAGGCTCGCAGAAAAAGGAAATCAGCTACAACGAATTTATCACAATGCTGGAGGACAAAAAGGTTGACGAGGTAATAATCTCAAAAAACGAAATTAACATATATGCCAAACCGGCTAAGGAGGAAAGCGGTGAGATGCGCCTTTCTTCCCTGCTCGGAATGGGCAGCACGGACAGCAATAACCGCGAAATGTTTTACACGGGTTATATATATGATGAAAAGCTTATTGATAAGCTCGACGCGGCTGACGTGAAGTATTCCACGCCTGTGGAGCACGAAAATCCGATTTTGAGCTTTATAGTTACTTGGATATTGCCGCTCGTTATTATTTATCTGCTGTTCTTTCTGTTTATGCGCTCAATGTCGAAGCGTATGGGCGGTGGCGGCGGTATTATGGGTATTGGCCAGTCAAATGCTAAAATGTATAACGTGGAAGACGCGACGGGTGTTACCTTTGCCGACGTCGCAGGTCAGGAGGAGGCTAAGGAAAGCCTTGACGAAATCGTTGACTATCTCCACAATCCGGCAAAATATCAGGCAATAGGCGCTAAGCAGCCGCGCGGAGCTCTGCTTGTCGGCCCTCCGGGAACAGGTAAAACACTTCTCGCAAAGGCGGTTGCCGGTGAAGCAAAGGTACCGTTTTTTTCACTTTCAGGTTCGGAATTTGTTGAGATGTTCGTCGGTGTAGGCGCGTCAAGAGTGCGTGACCTGTTTAAACAGGCGGCGGCAAAGGCGCCGTGTATCATATTTATAGACGAGATTGACGCGATAGGTAAGTCACGTGACAGTCAGCTTAGTACCAATGACGAGCGCGAGCAGACGCTAAACCAGCTCCTTAACGAAATGGACGGCTTTGACTCGTCTAAGGGGCTTGTTGTAATCGCGGCTACAAACAGACCGGAAATACTCGACAAGGCTCTTTTAAGACCCGGACGTTTTGACCGTAGAATTATAGTTGACAAACCGGATTTAAAGGGCAGAGAGGATATTTTACAGGTTCATATTAAAAAGGTTAAAACCGAACCCGATATCAACCTGCACGAAATGGCTCTCGCAACAAGCGGCGCGGCGGGCGCGGATCTTGCGAATATGGTAAATGAGGCGGCTCTGCGCGCAGTGCGTCTCGGCAGAAGAACCGTTTCGCAGGAGGATTTGATGGAGGCGGTTGAGGTTATCATTGCCGGTAAGGAAAAGAAGGACAGAATTTTATCGGAAAAAGAAAAGCAGATTGTTTCCTTCCACGAGGTCGGCCACGCGCTTGCGACGGCGGTGCAGAAGCACACGCAGCCGGTACACAAGATTACGATTGTCCCCCGTACAATGGGCGCTTTGGGCTATACAATGCAAATGCCCGAGGAGGAGGAGCATTATCTTATGTCAAAGGATGAGCTTCTTGACCAGATTACGGTGCTTTTGGCAGGACGCGCGGCGGAAGAGCTTGTATTCAACACAAAGACCACAGGCGCGTCCAACGATATAGAGCGCGCAACAGAGCTTGCACGGAATATGATTACAATGTACGGTATGTCTGACAAATTCGGTATGATGGGACTTGAAAGCATACAGAACAAGTACCTTGACGGCAGAGCCGTTTCAAACTGCTCCGAGGAAACAAAGACTGCGGTTGATAATGAAATTATACGGGTATTGAAAGAACGTTACGACATTGCGCTCGGAATTCTCCGCGACAACCGCGACGCGCTTGATGAAATAGCAAAATGCCTTATAGACGAAGAAACCATCACAGGTGAACGGTTTATGAACATATTTGACGGCGTAAAGGAAAAGAGATTGCACACGGAGGAAAATGATGAAAGCTGAAAAAATTATTGACAGGACAAAAACAGCAGCAAGAATACGTAAGCTCCGCGCGGAGAAAAATCTGACACAACTCGCGCTGGCAACAAAACTTTGCATTGCGCGTTCGCGTATATCAGCCTGGGAAAAAGGAACATCATTGCCGGATATCAACCATATAAAATATATGTCCAAGCTTTTTGGTGTTCCGGCTGACTACATACTCGGTATCAGCAATCGCAGATATAATATAAATATACCTGACTACTTTGAATTTGACCTGACAAAGCTGAACAGCACAGGTATGGGTATGCTGTATGAATACTATAAGTATTTATTAAGCCAAGAAAAATACAGAAACCAATAAGCAGAAGAGATTATGTGGGCGAAAGAAGGCGTATTTTATCAGATTTACCCTTCGGCAGCGAACTTGTGCCTTACAGCATTCAATTTTGGAAAATGGAAAAATAACTAAAAATTGATGTTGAAAAAAAGCAAACAATGTGATATACTGTAAACGATATTATTTTATGGAGGTAATATAAAATGAAGAAAATTATTGCAATGACACTTACAGCCGCTTTGGCTGCAGGCGCAGCGGCTATGCCGGTAATGGCAGATAATGAGCCTATTAAGATTATCGTAAACGACGTTGAGCTTGTTATTCCCGAGGGTGACACAACACCGTTTATCGAGAATGACCGCACACTCGTTCCGATGAGAGCTATTTTTGAGGCGCTCGGCGCAAAGGTTAACTGGGACGGCGAAACAAAGACAATCGTTTCCTATGACCCCGTAAGCGATGTAAGCATCACAATGCAGATTGACTCAGCCAATATGTTCGTTGGCGAGGAGAGTGTGGAGCTTGACGTTCCCGCTAAAATCGTAAACGACAGAACAGTTGTTCCCATCCGCGCAATCGCTGAAGGTATGAACAGCGAGGTTAAGTGGGACGGCGAGACAAGAACCGTAACGGTTACAAAGGATATTACTAAGGCTGACGAGCCTTTTGCTAATATGCCGAATCCGTGGACGGAGTATGCAACTCTTGACGAGCTTAACGCGGCTATAAATGAAAACAGCAAAGTTAAGTATCAGGTGGCAGACCCCAAGACACCGGCAATCGTAAACGAAAACGGTTACAGATACCTTGCTGATAGCGATATGGCTGAAATTCAGGGTGAATGGGCAGTCGGCGCAGGCGGCGAGTTTGTTATAAGAACCTGCCCCACAGACACAGATATTTCGGGCGTATACGGCGCAACAAAGGTTGAGGACTTCAAGCTTGAGGACGGCACCGCCGCTGAGCTTTACAAGTATGAGAACACCGTCTATGCAATCTGGGCTTGCGAGGACGCAGGCGTTGTTTACAGCCACAGCGTAGCTGTAACGGCAGAGGACTGGGATCCGACAGAGGTTGTTAAGACTCTTGCAAACGAGGTCGAGGATACTCATCCGAAGGGCTGATAATGCAAATAAACCTTTAAAACCGCCTTACGGGGCGGTTTTTTCTTGCATAAAACAGCATAATGTGTTATAATGGCTTTAATTTTACTGAGAGAAGGTCTTATTAAATGGTAATACTTTACGAGGTACACGACAATTTATATGTTAATATGACAAACAAATGCCCCTGCGCCTGCACGTTCTGCTTAAGGCAGACGCGCGATGAGATGAACGGTTCGGGCAGTCTTTGGCTTGAAAGAGAGCCAAGTGTTGACGAGGTCAAGGCAGAGTTTGCAAAGTTTGATATGACAAAGTATGACGAGGTTGTTTTTTGCGGCTTCGGTGAACCGACTGAACG
>JAFQYK010000224.1 GCA_017406485.1 Clostridia bacterium | reverse complement strand
CACAAGCACAACGGCGTTCGCTTACGCTCCGCAGAGAGTTCTTGCCGGTGAGGCGGACACCTTTGAGGCGGTAACAACCGGTGAGGGCGAGGATGAAGTAACAACAAACTACCTCACAGGCATTGTCGCTATAAGCGCAGGCCCCGATTACCTGCTCGCGGTTGATAAGAACGGTCACGTTCTCGCCTGGGGTAATAACGCCTCTAGCCAGCTCGCGCTAAGCTACAGAGCAAGCACAGATGCCGTTATCACCACACCTGCTTACCTTACGGCAGGTCAGATGGCGAGTGACAGTGAATTTGAATATCAGACAACATCAGTTGTAAACGGTCAGACGGTTAAGAGCGCGTCTGTAAACTCAAAGAGACCTACACAGAACCCGCAGCGTCTCAGCAACATTGTAGACGTTGAGGCAGGTCATAACCACGCGTTCGCAATCGCTTCAAACGGTTCGGTTCTCGCCTGGGGTTCTAACCGTTACGGCCAGCTCGGTCTTGCACCGTCGGATAACGCTGCTTTCAGATTTAAGGAGTACAACGACGGTAACGAGGCTTCAACTGCAACAGAGGATGACAGATTAAGCTCCTACTCATACGTGCCGCTTCTTATGCAGCGCGGCGCTAAGGATGAAAACGAACTTGCGACAAAGGCGTACGGCAGCGAATATATGTACGGCGCTGTTGAGGCTGTCGCAGGCGACCTTGACACCTTTATCCGCACCACAGATTACAGCGTATACGCTTCGGGTACGAACGCTGTAAAGAGATATAATAACGTTGATTATAATACAAACCAGCTTTTGGGAACAACAGGTCTCCAGCTTCAGTCATTTGAGGTTAAGAACGGAGATGATATGCTCCTTGACAAGATTTATCAGATTTCCTCAAACGGATACTCAACATCTGTAATCGGAAGCAAGGGCGCACAGGATAACATTATCTACACCGTAGGTAATAACCAGTACGGTCAGCTCGGCCGCAACAAGGCAGCCATTTCCGATGACGCAAATGTTGTATCCGGCGAAATCGGCCGCGTATTCTCAAGCGAAAAGAGAGCGGACGAGGTAATTGAATACTTCGACGACGCATTTATCGCTGATTACGGTAACAACCACCTCACAATGATGAAGAGAGACGGTACTGTTTACACGACAGGTCTCAACTCATCAGGTCAGCTTGGCGACCTCAGCTATAACGACTCGCCTATCCCCGTAAAGGTAGGCCCGCCTGAGGTTAACACGCTCGAAATGAAGCAGGTTGAAATCAAGGAGGGCGGCGTAGTTAAGGAAAGCTACGTATCACCGGATTACCTTGATATTGTTGACGGTCAGATGGTTGACTTCAACAAGACAGAGATTATGAACAAGAGAATTGTCGGCTTCAACCTCTATGAGGACGACGTTCTTACAAAGATTTCAAATATTGACGGCATAACATTTGAGTCCTCGGATGTAACAGTTGCAGACTTTGCAAACATCCACAGCGAGGAACTCAACATAACAAGCCCCGAAAAGGCATCTTACACAATCGTTAAGATAACAAGCCCCGACGACGCTCCGAACGGCAGCGGTAAGTACACGGCTTTGGTAACCGTAACCGTAAACGGCGGCGCGCAGAAGACGTGGCCGCAGGGCGCGAAGGTTGCCGCAGGCGCTACCTTCTCCGTCGCTCTTAAAGAGGACGGAACTGTATGGACCTGGGGTTCAAACCGTTACGGTCAGCTCGGTCAGAATGACAACAGCATTCTTGGTATCGGATACCCGGTTAAAGTAACAGACCTTAACGGTAACGCTTTGACGGATATAGTTTACCTTACAGCCGGTGACGACTTCATCATAGCCGTTTCAAAGACAGGCAAGATTTACAGATGGGGTCTTGATATTCTCAACCCTGCAGGTGACGGAATATTCGGCGCTATGGAAATGGCAGTACCCGCGGGCGAAACGGTTAAGACCGTTACAGCCGGCGCGGACTATGCGCTTATCCTGACAGAGAGCGGCGCGGTTTACTCCGTAGGCGCGGACAACAGCCTCGGTCAGCTCGGCACAACAGACGCGGTTGCTCCGCCGGTTGCAGAGGGCACGTATCATAAGGTAAGCTTCCCCGGCGGCGTAAGGATTGACCAGATTGCTTCGGGCGACAGCCACAACCTTGCCGTTGACACGACAGGTAAGGTTTGGGCTTGGGGTAACAACTCCAAGGGACAGGCCGGCAGGGCGCACGGCTCAACGACGAGAACCGTCAAGAAGCTAAAGGCCGGCAAGACAGATCCGGATAATGACCCGGATGCCCACCCTGAATTATATGATGAAGTAACAGAAACAGTAGCGGTAACAACTGTATCAGAGCCTGCCGAGGTGACAGGCTTTACAGGCACGCCCAAATATATCGCTGCAGGCAGCGAGCACAGTGTAATCGTAACAGAAAACGGCGGCGCTACTGAGGTTTGGACATTCGGTTCAAACGAGTTTGGCCAGCTCGGTATAGTTGATATGGACGATCCTGATTCAAGCATTGAAACGGTAACTCCGGACGGTTGGACATACGTGCCGCAGCGCGTAAGAGCCGGCGAGTCGCTTGAAAGAGATACGGTAACAGACGGTACGGACGAATATATAGGTAACATACTAAACGGTGCGGGTATCACAAATATCTACGGCGTAACCGCAGGCGGCAACCAGACGCTTGTTATAACAAACAACTATGAAGTATACACCTGGGGTCAGAGCGACAAGGGTCAGCTCGGTAACGACTCAACCCAGAATGCCGAGTGGCCTGTTAAGGTTAAGAAGGGCGACACCTTCAACGCCGGCGCGGATGAGTATTTGAAGAATGTTGTCGGCGCTTCAATGGGCAGGAAACACGCGGTTATTATAAGAGATGACGGCTACGTATGGGCTTGGGGTGATAACTCCGAGAAGCAGCTTGGTAATGAATCGGCTGTAACGCAGCGCAACAGTGCAACGTATGATTACGTAAGAGTTCCCGTACAGGTAGGCGACACAGACTCACTCACCATCAGATTTGACGACGCAAAGGTTTACGAAAAGGCGGGAGCAACTGCAGTTGAATACGGCAGCAAATACAGCAAGGATCCTCTCCCCTCTTATGTAACTATCAGCACAACGGGCTATATTGAGATAAATAACGCAGAAATTAAAGAGCACTACATCGCCGGCTTCAATCTCTTCAATAAGGTTGATGACTTCAATACCCACACAGGCGATGATGAAACTAAATTTGAATACACCACGTCCGATCCTTCAATAGTAAGCATTGACGCGGTTGTTTCGGGTACAAACAAGAGAACCTTAAGAGCAGTCGAGAAGGGAAGCGCCGTAATCAGCGTGAAGAACACAAGAAGCGGCTATGTAAGCACCTTCACTGTTATCGTTAAGGGTGAAGATCTTGAAACAATCACAGCTTCAAAGGTTGAAACAGGTCAGAACTTTATGATTGCAATGAAGGCTGACGGTAGTGTCTGGGGCTGGGGTAACAACACCTACGGCCAGCTCGGTGACGGCAGCAAGGTAATGCGCGGTTATCCGTCGGCGGTAAGATACTATCTTGCAAACACAAGCCTTGACACCTATAATACTGAGGCTGTATTTGAGGGCGACCATCAGGCAGTTGACATCTCGGTTGGTCTTTACCACACGCTTATTCTTGACGAGCAGGGCTTCGTATACGCGACAGGCCGCAATAATTACGGTCAGCTTGGTAACGGTAAGGATTACACAGATCAGAATATAGTAACACGCGTACAGATAGAGGATCCGGCTGATCCCGAAAAGACGGTTGACCTCACCGGCGTAATCGACGTCGAAGCAGGTCCGTACTACTCGCTCGCTCTGAAGGCGGACGGTACGGTATACGCTTGGGGCCGCAATGATGCAGGTCAGCTCGGTCTCGGAATGACAAGCGAGAAGGAAAATCTTGCAAAGCCTGTTCTGAAGGGTACAAGCGGTACAAGCAACGACTACTACTTAAGCGACATCTCGTCAATCAAGGCAGGCGACACCTTCGTCGTAGCTCTCAAGAATGACGGTAACGTATACGCCTGGGGCTCAAACACCTACGGCCAGCTTGGTGACGGTACAAACATTTCCAAGTCCTCGCCGGTACAGGTACTCCGCGGCGACAGCGCCGAGGGCGCTGTAAACTCACCCACAGGAAATGACTACCTTACAAATGTAAGCGTCATAGCTGCGGGTTATAACCACGCTCTCGCGCGTACAAAGGACGGCTATGTATGGGCTTGGGGTGATAACCAGTACGGCCAGCTCGGCAACTGGACTTACCTCAACAATACAAACAACTATGTCCCCAGACAGGTTAAGGGCGCTAACACAAGCACCTCAAACACAAACGCTAAGCTGTCAAATATTGAGTCGGTATACGCCGATACAAACTTCTCCGTGGCTATAACGGCTGATAACAAGGTATACGCCTGGGGCCGCGAATCAAATGACAGACTCGGCACACTTGCTGATGATACAAACTACTATCTGCCGCAGGATATTTCAAGCCTGTTTGACAGTTCAAGAACAGTAAGCTATCACATAGGTCCTACAAACGGCGTTGTAATCTACCTTGACGGTTATGCACACGCTTGGTCAAAGGATGAAAACTGGCAGTATGGTAATATGTACAGAAAGTCCTCAACCTACACCGCAACGGATGTTGTCGGTGAGCGTCCAGAGAACCTTCTTGAGATGTTTGCAAACACAGAAGTTCATACTTTGAAGGATACGGAAACCTTGGGTGATGGTGAAGATTATACAACTAACCCTGAAAAGTTTAATACAACAACCACATCGGCAAAAATTCCGTATATCCAGAGCATCACAACAGATGATACAATCGAAATTTCGGAAATCAAGCTCCACAAGATGGTAGGCTTTAACCTTGAAAAGTATGACGAGCACAACACTATCTCCGACTGGGATAAGATTACTGTTGAATCGTCAAATACAAAGGTTGCGACAGTAACAAAGGGTGCAAACACGATTACCGTTACACCGGTAGACCCGTACACAGACGGCGGCCGCACAGGCTTCGCGGTAATCACGTTTACATACAAGGAAAGCGACACGGCTGAGCCGGTTGTCGGTATGCTCCACGTAACTGTAAGAACCGCTTGGCATAAGGATGTAAGAAAGACCGAGCCCGTAACAGCTCCTATGGTTGCCGGCGGCGGCTACTTCGGCCTCGCGCTTCTTGACAACGGTGAAGTATGGTCCTGGGGTCAGAACCACGTTGGCCAGCTCGGCACAAGAACCGGCGCGGGCGGCGACGATGTGACCTACCCGGTAAAGGTTGACCTTCCTGAGGATGAAAAGTTCTGCTACATCGCCGCAGGCGATTACCAGGGCTATGCAGTATCTCTTGAAGAGGGCTACGTATATGCCTGGGGTTCAAACGCTAACGCGCTCGTAGGAAATATTAAGAACGCTAACGGAACTCTTAACCTCAACGCATCGGTTTATACACCGACAAGAGTGACAACTATCACACCGACCGGCGAGGAGGTTCCGCTTAAGAATATCATAAGAGTAGCGGCAGGCAGAACGCACAACCTCGCGCTTTCAAGAGACGGTTATGTATACGCCTGGGGCTACAACGGCTGGGGCGCTCTGGGTAACGGTAATATGACCCAGGATAACTCAAGCTACCCGAACTTCCGCGACGCGGACGCAAGCGCAAGAGTAACATATATTCCGACAGCACAGAAGGTACTCCGCGGTGAGAGCGCCGCTACCGGCGACGACTGGTATATCCAGGACGTAATCGATGTTTCGGTAGGTCAGGACTTCTCAACCGTACTTAAGGCAGACGGTACAGTATGGTCTTGGGGTTACAATTACTCCGGCGATCAGCGTCTCGGTATCTATGACGGTATTTTAAGACCTGTTCCGATGCAGGTATTCGGCACAGACGGCGTAACATACCTGAAGAATATCGTTGATGTAGACTCTGGTATCAACTTTGCACACGGTCTTGATAAGGACGGTAAGGTTTACGGCTGGGGCTACGGTAACGAGTATGCTATAGGTACAGGCAGCTACAACTACGCAAGACCCGTTCAGCTCACCTCGACGTTTGACGGCAGCCCGGTAGTAGCTATTACGACAAGCACATATGATAACGTAATGGCTATGACCTTAAACGGCAGCGTTTACGAGTGGGGCGATGATGACGGCGGTCAGGTTGCTTATTATGATAATAATGATTACAGACCAAATTATATTTCAACGCCGCAGCGTATCCTCCGCGGTGAGGCGCCCGTAAGCTATAACGGCGCGGGCGAGTACAACGCGGGCGGAACATATCTTGATGACGTATGGGCTGTCAGCGTCGGTAACGACACCAGCTTCGCAATCCGCGGCGACGGCTTCGTATACGCTTGGGGCTGGAACAGTGACGGTCAGCTCGGCAACCCGAACTCATACCCGTACTGGAGCTCGCTCCCCGTGCAGGTGGGCGGTCAGCGCGCGAGAATACTTCTCACGGATGACGCTAAGCTCTACACAGAAAATGCTTCCGGTACAGATTATACAATAGATACTACAAAGTACGAGCTTACAAAGACATACACGCACGATACAGACGCCTTCCCGAACAACATAACAATCGGCAGAGACCAGGCAATCGTGCTTGACGCAGATAACTTCAGACAGCTTTACAAGGCCGGCTTCAACGTTAAGGATTATGATGTTGAGCAGAGCGGCTATATTGCCGCAACCTCGGGTGACGACAAGCTTCTCCCGGGTACAACACCGACCTTCACATATACATCACTTAATGACACAATCGTTCACATAAGCGACACCGGCGTTATCACAGCTACAACAGACGCTGAGAGAAAGCTCGGTGAAGCTACTATCCGTGTAACCTCTTCAACAGGCTTCAACGGTACCTTTGTTGTACGCGTTAAGGAGAACCACGAAACGACGGCAATGCCGATGGTATCGACAGGCTTTACACATACGCTTGCTCTTCGTGAGGACGGTACACTTTGGGCTTGGGGACGTAACGCAAACGGCGAGCTTGGCGACGGCACTACACAGGGAAGAACCTTCCCCGTAAGAGTTAAGTCAAGCGATGTCGGCAGCTTTGTTGACGGTCACGTTGTAAAGGTATTCGCAGGCAACGGCACAAGCTTCGCTCTTGACGATGAGGGTTATCTCTGGTCCTGGGGTTCAAATTCAAATTACTACCTCGCGCACGGCTCACTGACAAGTGTTGACGGTCAGAAGGCTCAGCTTGTTGCATACCAGTATCAGGATACTGAAACAACTACAACCGGCGAAGGCGAAAACGCAGTAACAACAACAAAGGTTGTTACGAAGCAGGCTCCGCTTAAGAATGTAGTAAAGATGGCGTTTGGCGAGAACCATATCGTGGCTCTTACGGCGGACGGCATAATCTGGACCTGGGGCGAGGGTCAGAGAGGCCAGCTCGGACACAACAGCAGTGACGACCGCGCTGTTGCGGAACGCGTATACTACGTAAACAGCGACGAGCTGTTTGAGAATATTGTTGATATTGCGGCAGGCTATGAAACAAGCTATGCTGTTACAAAGGACGGTCAGGTTTATGCCTGGGGCGAGAACGGCAACGGCGCAAGCTACGGCTATGGTCTCGGCTACCTCGGTATAGGTAACAACACAGACCGCTATAAGCCGTATAAGGTACTCGCTGCTGATTACCTGCTTTCAAGCGTTGTAAACACGCAGGAGGAGAAGTACATACAGAACGTATTTACAATAGACTCCGGTGACGAGCACGCGGCGGCAATCGCGCTTGACGTAACAGGTACAGGTCCGGCCGCATCAAGAACAAGAAGAATTTACACCTGGGGCTACGGCGCGACAAACAGAACAAACAACGGTTCAACCAATCTCTATCATCCGACAGAGAAGGTGATTATAGCCGAGGAACCGGCTAACATCTATGCGTTCTATCACGGAACAGCTACTCTCACGACCGACGGCAAGATTTACTCGTGGGGCGAGGACGGCACAGCTTCAACAGCAGTTGCCGAGCTTTCACGCGGCGAGATGGCTGACGGTGACGAGATATGGTATATGGAGTCGAACAACAACGGTGTAAACGCTTCGGTATTTACCGGTAACAAGACTCATACAAGAGGATATATCTATTCCTGGGGTTCAACCAATGAAAACGGCCAGCTTGGTGACGACACCGCGGGCGCTTCGGCTATCCCCATCCAGACCGGTGACAGAGAAACACGTATCCTTGAGCTTTACGGCATCAAAGTAAACGGCGACAGCGCAAGCGAGGATACAGACCGCCGCACAGGCTATACAGAGGCTGATACAAAGCAGTTCGACGTATATATAAGAGTAACCGAGGGTCAGTCGATTGAGATTGATCTTGACAAGGCCAAGGAGGAGTATTACGAGGGCTTCAACTTCTTCAATGAATATCAGCTCACAGAGAACAAGCTCGACGGCTCGACAAGAAACTACGATCCGGACGACTTCGTATTTGTATCGTCAAACGACTCAGTTGCGACGGTTGCCCACGACGCGGCAAACAAGAATAAGGTAATAGTTACACCGAAGGCGGGCGAAAAGTATAACCGCGGCGGTGAAACTGTAATTTCCTACATAGACAAGAACACAGGCGCACAGGGCGCGTTCGTGCTGAACGTATACGGCGGCAGAAAGACTGCCAACAGCGCGTCCGAGGACGGCAGCGGCTACACCGAGCAGAAGGCTTCACCGCTCGTATCGTCAAGCGCTAACCACACCATTGCCCTTAAGTATGACGGTAAGGTTTACGCGTGGGGTTCTAATAACAAGGGTCAGATTGCACCTAACAACTCCGCTCAGACAACCTTCGATACACCGCAGAAGATACAGAGACCGCTTACCGCTGCCGAGATGGAAGCTGCGGGCATAACCGAAACGGCATTCACCGACCTTACTGATGTAATCGGTATTGCTGCCGGCGGCGCGCACAGTCTTGCGGTTGACAAGGACGGTCACGTATGGGCTTGGGGTGACAATACCTATGGTCAGATAGGTAACGGCGGCTACGGCACAGATCACGTAAACGCTACATTGGTAATGCTCAACGAAACCGACGTAATGGAGAATATCGTCGGTGTTGCTGCAGGCCAGTATTTCTCAATGGCTCTGCGCGCAGACGGTTACGTATACACCTGGGGCCGCAACACAGACACAGCTAACACAAAGAAATATCAGCTCGGCTCCTCCTCTACCGAGGGCGGAGAATTTGTAGCCGAGAAGGATAAGGCATACCCGATTATGGTAACACAGGGTACGTCTGCTTCCGGTGTAAAGAAAACAATCGAGGACGGCAAGATTGTTGCCGTAAAGGACACCTACGGTAACGATGCTCCCGACGAGCTTCTGAATAATGTTGTAATGATTACTGCCGGCGCAGACTTTGCAGCGGCTCTCCGCCGTGACGGTACGGTTTACGCCTGGGGTAACAACGCAAACGGCCAGGGCGGCGCAAAGAATGACGCTGTAAGAATGGCTCCTTACCAGATTGTAAGCGGCGCGTATGACGCGACAAAGAACGCGGCGTATGACACTGCAACAGAGCTTGTAAAGACTTCACGCTTCCATAAGGATTACATCGGTAACGTTTCACGCATAGCAGCCGGTGACGCTCACCTCCTTATGCTCACAAGCAAGCTCTATAATGAGGAAACAACAAATGAAAATACAAACGTATACGGTATAGGCAACAGCACATACTCACAGCTTGGCGGTGCTGCGAACAGCAAGGTGACATCGCCTGTTCTCATCGCTTCACCGAAGTCTATCTCAAAAACAACCGGAACAAGCGGTGACGCGAGATATGACAGAAGCGTTGACTACATCTTAAATATTGCCGGCGGCGCTAACCATACTGTAATGCTCGCCCAGTCAAAGACGTTCCAGGTAGGCGGTTCGGATTATCCGTACAGCCTCTGGTCAGTAGGACGTAACAACGCTATTACAAGAGATCCGTCCACAAAGAAGATTACAGGCGGCACAGGTGGTCAGCTCGGTCTTAACAAGGACAACGCATATAACCAGACAACACCCGCCCAGCTTGTTGCAACGACTGTTAAGGACGAGGAAAATGACGGCACAACAGACGTAAGCCCGTACTTCGAGGGTACGCTTACGCTTTCAGCCGGCGGAAACAGTATCTCCGTTGTTAATGACGAAGGTAAGGTTTATATGTGCGGTGACAATGACACGTACCAGATTGGTAACTACTATAACACCGCAAGCCCCGTTCTCACACTCGTCGGCGAGCCGGAGTTCAAGTCAATTATCTTCAAGAATGTTCACGTTGTAAAGGACGGCGCGTCTGTTCAGTATTATCCGACAGCTCCGCAGTTCCTTGATATAAGACAGGATCAGCTTCTTTACATCGATGTTAACCAGCTCTTCAACAGATACTTCAAGGGCTTCACGCTCCTTACCGATACGGAAGAGCACGTTGTATCCAAGTTTGCTATGGACGGCACAATGGACAGCGTAACCAACACACCCGCATATGTATATTCGGGAAGTGAGGAAGAAATATATTCGGGTACAACAACCTGGAAGGAACAGTATAAGGATGAGCTTAACAATGTTATGCCGCAGAGAACCGGCGACGACTATGTTGAGTTCCTGTCCTCCGATACGACAATAGGCAGAATTGCAGCGTCAGAGCACAAGGCGGACGCATCTGCAGCACCGCCCGAAATCGTGGAGGCAGAGTTTAACATTACAGATAACGGTATAAACTACGGTACAGAAAAGCGTAAGTATCTCGTTGTAAGACCGCAGAAGGGCGTTGACGGCTCAATCAAGCTCGGTTCAACAATCATCAGCGCTACCAATATGGATACCTACACGCCGATAGATTACAGAACCTTCCCCGCCTTCCTGAGCGCGTCAACAGACGCTGACAGAAACGCAGTACGCAACAGAATAGAAAAGATGAACGAGTACCACGAGTTCGCTACATATATGGGCGCTATTAACGTAAGAGTAGTTCCCGGCGCGACGGTTACTCCTGTTATCGTATCAAAGGGCGACCACACTGTTGCAATAGATACTCTCGGTGAGGTTTGGACCTGGGGCCGCAACGACCGCGGTCAGCTCGGCGACGGCACAACTATTGACCGCGCATATCCTGTACAGGTAATGTACGAGGATAACGGTACAATGAAGCCGCTCCGTGACGTAACAAATATCGCGGCCGGCGATAGGTTCTCCGTTGCTCTTACGCGTGACGGCAGAATTTATACCTGGGGTGATAACTCAGAGAGCCAGCTCGGTATCAATAAGAAGGGCGTAAGCTACAGCGCCGTACCGGTAGAGGTTGCCGGTGTCGGCGGTGTCGGCTCGTCACTTTCACAGTACCTGAAGGATATGACAAGCGCAAATGCTTCAACGACTATGAAGGTTGCGGAAATCGTTGCAGGACGCGCTCACGTTCTCGCGGTTACAAACAATGGTGACCTTTACTCCTGGGGCGCTAATAACAGCGGTCAGCTTGGCTCCGGTACAGGTGACACAACCGCTAAGGCATATCCGGTACAGGTAAGAGGTTATCACGGCGGTAGCTATCTCAATCGTATCATCCTCATTGGCGCCGGCGCAGACCACTCCGTTGCCGTTAAGGAGAACGGTACGGTTTGGGCCTGGGGTGACAATGCATACGGTCAGCTCGGTGTAGGCGCTGATACCTCAAAGATGATACTTACAACACCTGAGCAGGTTGCGGCAGGTTCCGGTCCGGCTGATAAGGACGGTTATCTGAAGGATGTTGATACCCTTGCAGCGGGTGACGGCTTCACGGTTATCGCGACAAAGGATCGTGACGTTTACTCGTGGGGACGCAATACAAAGGGTCAGCTCGGTAACGGTACAACCAGCACAGGCCGTACAACGATGCCGGTTAAGGTACTTATCGCGGGCGATACAAATAACTATCAGCTAACAGGCGTTTCATCAATCACCGCCGGTCAGAACCACGTAATGGCTATCGGCTCGTCCGTAGTCAAGAAGGCGGACGGCAGCGTTGACACAGATACAAAGGGCAACGCAAAGACTGTAAGCGCACAGGCAATATATGCTTGGGGTGATAACACAAGCAGCCAGTACTCAAACGAGCTTGTTGAGGACAGAGAAAACGTTGTTCCCGGCAAGGATAGCTCAACAGCAACACCAATGATAAGGGCTGTTGACGCTCCTCAGACAATGGACACAACAAGAGCAAATCTTATAGTGCCCGATACAATGACACTTAACCCCGAAAGGGACGATACATTTACAAGCTATTCAAGAGTAACTGCCGGTTGGAACCACAGTGCAATTCTCACAAACAACGGCTATGTATGGGCGCTCGGTAAAAATACATACGCAAATACAAGCGGCGATCCTATCGGCGGCGGCCAGCTCGGTGATATGAGCCAGGCCGATTCAGAGCTTCCGGTAAGAGTAGGCTTCAAGGCAGAGGATATTCTTGACCTTGAGGATATTAAGGTAACACACGCTGATGCTACCGTAACAAACTACGGTGATACAATGGCTGCACCGGGTCAGATTGACGTTACAACAAGAGATAAAGTTGTATTTAACCCCGGAAAGTTTGCGGCTCAGCATCACTACGCGTTCAATCTTAATGTAATACACACCGAAAAGGCTACTTCAAAGAAGACATTTACAAACGGCACAAATCTGAAGTTCTACGCGTCAAATCCGAATATTGCGGACATTGACGCTTCCACCGGCGTGGTTACAATTAACGCAAATAACCAGTACGGCAAGTCAACCATCGTTGCTTACCTCGAAGAGGACGGCACTGATCAGGACGGAAACCCGGCAAAGGTTTATACCTATATTGCTGAAACCGTACTCAACGTAAGCGTTGAGGACGGCACAGGCACAGAGCGCGGAACTATTAAGTCACTTCCGATGGTAAGCTCCGGCGACAACTTCACCGCGGCATTGAAGCCTGACGGAACTGTCTGGACCTGGGGTTATAACCTTAACGGCGAGCTTGGCGACGGTACAATGGGCGACAGCACAGAGTCAAGCGCAACCGGCCAGACAATAGGCCCGAAGGGCTACGCCGTACAGGTAACGACAGGCAGCGAGTTCTTAGGAACAGTAGGCGGTCTTGACGAGAATAAGATTAAGGAAATCGCGGTAGGCGCTAACCACGTTGTAGCTCTTACACGCGGCGGCAGAATTTACACCTGGGGCCTTAACGATAAGGGTCAGCTCGGCGCAGATCCGGCAACAACCGCAAAGCGCGCAACAGCGGGTCTTATAAGCATAAAGAACGGCGAGAATGAGGTTAAGTTCGTATCTGTAGCGGCAGGCTCGAAGTTCTCCGCGGCGCTTGCCGAGGACGGCAGCGTATACACCTGGGGCGCGGGCGCTTCGGGTCAGCTCGGCGACGGTAACCAGACAGACGCTCAGTTTACGCCTGTTAAGGTCAACCGCGGTCTTTCCGCAACCGTCAGCAAGGTCGGCGTAACCGAACACGTAATCGGCAGCGACGGCAACCCGATGCTTGAGGATGATAACGTTACAGAGATAACGAGAACCATCTATGATCAGGGTACAGAGCTTGAAGACATCGTTGCTATAAGCGCCGAGGGCGGCAGAATTATGGCAATCAAGTCAAACGGTACGCTCCTTAGCTGGGGTACCGATGCATATGGCGCGGCAGGTAAGGATGAGCCGGGCAATATTTCCGATAAGTATATACCGGTAAGAGCGCTGGCGGCTGTTAAGACAAACGCGGCAGGCGAGGAGGAAGAGCGTCTTGAAAAGGTAGACGACCTCCTTCCGATGTACACCTTCAGCGACATCAACTACCTCGCAAACGTAACACACGTAAGCGCCGGTGCAAACCACTCGGTAATTATACTCGGCGCGGGCAATATGGTTATGTCGGCAGGCTACAACGGAAACGGCGAGCTTGGCCGCGGCGATAAGGTAAATCACGACCGCTTCTATGAAATAGATAAGGATACGCTAAAGGTTAAGAACGCTTCGGGCGCGGACGTATTCGAGAGAATAGTTCAGCTCGACTCAAGCGCGAACCACACAATCGCGCTCACCGATGGCGGACACGTACTCACCTGGGGCCTTAACGATAAGGGTCAGCTTGGTTTGGGTACAACAATTCAGGATAATAACTACGATAAGGAGAGCCTCGCACCTGTTCAGGTTAAGAAGGGCGACTCCTATTCAGCCGCGGGTTACGCATACCTCGAAAACATCTGGTCGGTAAGCGTAGGCGGCAAGCATTCACACGCTATAAAGCACGATACGGTTGTTGCAAGCGATGTTGTATGGTCTTGGGGTGACAACGGCAAGCGTCAGCTCGCAAATGAGATGTATCCCGAATCCTTTATGCCGATACAGTCCGGCGACAGAGAATTACGCAGGGTAATCGTTCTCGTTGTCCAGAAGTACGACAACAGCGGCGCATATAAGGGTCAGTATACCGTAACGCTTAACGAAACGGATGATTTCAATTACACCGATAAATCCATAACCAACCTCCCGAATATCTCCGTTGGTTCAACTGAGTACCTGCAGGTTGATATGGATAAGATTTACGAGGTATACGAGAGCGGCTTCGTTCTCGAAACAAGCGGCAAAAAGACAAAGATTGACCCCGCTAATGTGGTATTCACAACCTCTAATGATACGGTTGTAGAGCTTGGCACACCTAAGGGCAGACTCAATCCGGCAAACAACCCGAACGCCGTATATAACAGCTCTGTAATAACGGTAAGAAATACGGCTTCATCGGCGCTCCTGAGTACCGGCAGCTTCCTTGTAACCGTTACAAAGAAGGCGGAAGCCTTCACGAACGCTACAGTTGTTGTAGGTTCAAATCATACCGTAGCCCTCAAGGAGGACGGTACGGTATGGGCTTGGGGTGATAATTACTACGGCCAGCTCGGTGACGGTGACGCGGGTAAGAACGGCACGGGCGGCACAGTCGTAAACGGCGGCAGCGCGCCGTGGAGCACAAATCTCTACAGAGATTACCTCTACCGTAACTTCACCTACTACGGCACAAGCGACACCAACAGCGTCGCATACCCCGTAGCTGTAAGAATTAACGACGGTCAGGCTAATAATAATGCTCAGCTCACAAATGTAATTGCTATCGCGGCAAACGAAAACTACACAATCGCGGTAACAGCCGAGCAGACAGATACAAATACAGAAAACTTCATAGTTGATAACGAAAGCAATAAGGTTTACTTCTGGGGTAACAAGGTAAATTACGGCACACAGCGTCTTGCAACGGAAATCACAGGCTTCAGAGACAAGAAGATTATCTCCGTTGCCGCAGGTACCGGTCACGTACTCGCGCTGAGCTCAGACGGCTACGTATACGCTTGGGGCGACAACAGCGTTGGCCAGCTCGGTGACAATACAGTTAACTCGAAGAACACACTTACGGCGGTAACGCAGGTTGTAGGCCTTGCGGCTGAGAATTACCTCTACGACATTGTACAGGTAGCCGCTGAGGGTAACACAAGCGCGGCTCTCCGTTCCGACGGCGCGGTATTCGTATGGGGCGACAACTCCAGAGGCCAGCTCGGTCAGGAGATACCCGAGAGAACCTATCAGATTACACCTATCCAGGTTCGCGCAGGCGATACCATAGGTGACGAAATAGACGTTGATGTCCGCGATGATAACGCGAACTACAACCTCTACCTAAGAGGAATAAGAGAGATTGCTGTCGGAACAGGCTATATGATGGCTGTACGCGAGGACGGCGATGTATACGGCTGGGGTGACAATACCTACGGTCAGCTTGGTATTGCCGCAACATCTGATAAGATAACGGCGCCTAAGCTCCTTACAGCACCCGCAGATACCTCCCTCACCTCCGACGACACAACAATCATAGACGAAATAAAGAATAAGGCAAACATAGCGCACATCTATGCAGGCAAGAACTACAGCGCTATTATGACGAACGAGGGCTACCTCTACACGACAGGAAGCAACCTCAGCCAGTCCATCAACACACCTGACCAGGCACACACAGCGGCAAATTACTGGTCAACAACTGCAAACCTGAACGTTTCCAGACTCGGAAACGGCAGCACAGCTTCATACATAGACCATTACGAGATTGTAAAGACCGGTCTTAAGTATGAGATGGACGATGATACCAATACAACCAAGTACTTCAACGGCATAAACGCTGCCGCAATCGGCGCGAACCACTCGGCTGTAATCAGCAAGTACGGTTATATCTGGGGCTGGGGCGATAACGTTGCCTTCCAGCTCGGTGATACAACAACCGACATCGTTCCCGTGCCGCAGGTAGCCGGTAACAGAGAGGAACGCTTCCTCACCTTCAGAGAAATCTCGTCAGTAGATGACGGCATAACCTATGCGTCATATTCCTACAACAGCGCGGAGGATATTTACACATCAGATGTTCAGCTTCCGCCTATTGTAACGATACACGAGAACGATACGCTGAACATAGGCCTTATCACATATGATTACAACACAGGCTTTAACGTAAACGATTACACAATGCAGACGAGATACTGGAGATCAGCCCTGCCTGCCGGTGCGACCTCGCACGATATGCTCTGGTCAGACGGCAACCTTGAATGGGCTTCTTCAGACGAAAGCGTTGCGACCATAGACGCTTCAACCGGCGCAATCAAGCCGAACGAGAACAGACGCTATGACAGAACAACCATCTCCGTACAGGATAAGAAAACCGGCGCAATCGGTATGTTCATACTTTACGTAAAGCGTGACGACGACAGCGCAAAGGTAATGCCGATGGTTGCGGCAGGTCAGAACTTCTCGCTTGCGCTGAGAACAGACGGTCAGGTTTGGTCTTGGGGCGCTAACGGCTACGGCCAGCTCGGCAGAAGCAACACAGACGACTATCCTGCAGACCGTCCGGGCCCGATAACAGGCTTCCCGGCGGGAACAATTATCAAGTACATAACAGCAGGTAAGTATCACGCTGCTGCTGTTGACACAGACGGTAACCTCTATACCTGGGGCTACAACGAATACGGCCAGCTCGGTATAGGCAGCGCGTCATACTTCGATGCGTGGTCAGAGCATTTGAATTATTTTGGAGGACATAATGCGTGGTATTCATATCACCGTTACTGCTGTCTTGATAACTACATTGATACCGGTGATAACGGTCTTGACCACGACTGCAGCGACCATACTCACTATAACTACATAAAGATTGATTATAACAAGGCTGCACCGCAGAAGATTTCACTTTCAAATGTTGCGGCAATCGCAGCCGGCGATAACCATACAGTTGCGCTTCTTGCAGACGGTACGGTATACGCTTGGGGTGATAATAAGTATTCACAGACCGCAACGGCCAAGTCAACCGAGGTAACCGGCTTTATGGGTCACTACAGACCTGCAGAGCACGACGCCTGGACTTGGGGACTTAACGGCAACGCCTACAATATGAGACCGGTAAGAAAGTCTCCGGTTCAGGTTAAGGGTGTTGACGGTATGACAGCCCTTTCGGATATAATCGACATCAAGGCAGGCGGTGACTTCACAGTTGCTCTCCGCCGTGACGGCAGCGTTTATATCTGGGGTAAGACAGACCACGGCGAGTCGGGTGATGATAATAATATCACCTATTCAAGAGTTAAGCTCGGCAATCTGAAGTACGAATATGCCGAGAGCGCGCCTGACGGCAGAAGATATGAAAGAACCTTCCCGATTCAGGCAATCGCAGGCGAGCAGATTGCTCAGTATGATAACGGCGGAAGCGATTACATCTATGAGAACGCAGCCGAGAATGCTTCAACCTATACATATAACTATCTCCAGGAGGTAACAACCATTTCCGCGGGTGATAACCACATTATCGCTCTTACAAAGAACGGCGACGTATACTCCTGGGGTGATAACCGCTACGGCCAGATGGGTCTCGGCGCGGCTGAAACAGATGATAAGAAGCTGCATCCGGTTAAGGCAACTATCCTTAACGGTATAGCGCAGATTGCCGCAGGTTCAAACCAGAGCTTTACCATTTCAAACAGAGGTGAAGTATACGGCTGGGGTGACAATACACCGCCTGAGGACGTAGCAATCAGCTACGCATATCCGGGTTATCTCTATAACAAGAGATATATGAGCGGTTCATATTACAGCGGCTATAAGGGCGCAGGCGGCCTGCAGTACACCTATGATGTAAACAACGGCTCCTACAGCACTTATAACAAGTATTCAGACGACACAACCATAACCTATCAGCTCGGCGTAGGCACAGACGCGCCTATCGTATACGAGCCGACAAGAGTTATGAAGGGTAACACGATTAACTATATCGGCGAGGACTTCAGCGAGTACCTTACAAAGTTCGGTTCAATCGCGACAAGAGGCACACATACCGTAATGTACAACTCTCAGGAGGGTACAGTATGGTCATGGGGTGACGGTATAGCCAACCAGATGGGTGACTATGTAACATATGATACAGACGCTGCAACGGATAACACAAGATCCGCCAAGACGCCTGTTCAGACCGGCGCGACGGATTATATCCGCCCGAATATCATCGGCGGCGGTATCTACACAGCCGATGATGACGATGACTACACAAACGACGCGCTTGTAAACGGCACAGACTTTGACAACACAGGCAAACTTATAGGTATGCCGAATAAGCTCGAAATTACCGAGGATCAGTACATTAAGCTTGATCTTGGCAAGGTAGACAGACTTATGGATCCGGGCTTCAACCTGTCCTATATTAACCGTGAGTCAAAACCGTACCACACCTTTACCTACACATCTCCGAGCGGCAAGACAGGCACAATTTCAAGAGCGCTTAACCTCACGCTTATGGACAGCAATGTTCTAACCGTTGAGACAGACGCATCTGACAGCAACATTGTATACTTAAAGCCTGTACCGCACGAGAACTATTACAGCTACGGCGAAACAAAACTTATCCTCCGTGACGATATGTCCGATACGGCGTTCGTATTCAGCGTTAAGGTTCGTATGAACAATGACGAGAAGTACGGCAATATCTTAAAGAAAAATCCGTTTACCGGTGAGCTTGAGTACCAGGATCCGAAGGTAGCGTCACCGAAGATTGTAAACGGTCAGCATCACGTTGTTGCGCTCAAGTCAAACGGTACTGTCTGGACTTGGGGTAAGGGTACAAACTATCAGCTCGGCTCCGGCGGCAATGAGAATGACGACTATCCGTCACAGGTTCTCGGCGTAAACGGCGCGGGCTATCTCGAAAATATCATAGACGTTGCAGTGGGCGACAACTTCTCGGTTGCCCTTGACAGAGACGGCGTAATCTATACCTGGGGTAACGGCTCCGATGCTTATCCGGTTGTGAGATACACACCTGCCGCTTCTTCAGAGGTTAAGCCGGTATCCATAAGCGCATCGGGATGGGCTGTATACGCAATACTCAATGATGATGACGCAACGGCTATGGCGTGGTCATATACTTCAGACAACACAAGCGGTAAGATTATTGCAGGTGAGAGCCAGAAGCTTTATAAGAATGACTTCAGATACGTTCTTGACATTGAAGGCGGCCAGAGCCACAGCACAATCCTCCGCGATGACGGCCGTGTATGGACCTGGGGTTCTAACACCACAGGCCAGCTCGGTAACCGGAACCGTACATATGAGCCGGGTTATCCGGGACTTGTACGAGTGGGCGAAAGCCCGTACAACAGCATTTACTTGAATAACGTAACCGAAATTGACACCGGCTACAACCACAATATTGCGCTTATAAGAGAGAATAACACCGACGATGAGCACAGTCAGTTTGACGTGCCCGTAGCCGATAAGTTCTCCTCGGCAAACGGCCGCGTATTCGTATGGGGCTCTGCTTCAACCGCTGCTCAGACGAATGAGAAGTATAAGCCTGTTGAGATAACACCTGCCGAATCAGCGGAAGAGGGTGAAACAGCGGCTGACACCGTTATAGCCCATGTAACCGCCGGCGGCAATATGAATTATGCTTCAACCGTAGCTCATAAGGTTTGGGAGTGGAACAACGGTTCTGACAGCGCTAAGGTACAGGAGTCTGCTGATGGCGGCGACTGGACAAAGGTTAACCCGTACGGTATTGAGGTTCCGGGCGTTATAAACGGCACAACCGGTATCACAGGCAAGGCAACATACGTTGAGGACGGTACAGTCTGGGGTTGGGGCGACCACACCTACGGCCAGCTCGGCAACCGCGACGTTAAGACCACAAGCTCCGCTTATCCGGTAATGGCTAAGACAGAAGAGCCGACCGCGATTGTGAAGCTTGCCGAGGTAGACGTCCTGAAGGCTGACGGCACACTCAAGGAAACACTCTACTACCCCGACGAAATAAACTTCGACCTTGGTGAAAAGGCTGTTATAAAGAGAATGGTTGTTGAAGAAACACGTCCGTTCAACCTTTATAACGATAAGTACATAACAACAATAGACGATCTGTCCGGCGTAACATTTAACTCAACGGACGATCTGGCAATTATAATAAATACAGTATCGGAAACCGTAACCAACCCCGAAATTACCAACGCTGACGATGCAACCGTAGGCGACAGCGCATACCCGGTATACTCCGCGCCGTACAAGAGCAAGGTATTCGGCAACCTTGAAGATCCGGATAAGGGCAAGGGTAAGATGATTACGGCGACAGGCTTTATAAAGGCGGGACTTATAGAAGAAGGAACGTCCTCCTTGCCGATGCCTTCACTCAGCCCGACAAGCTCATCAATCGTACACGCCGACGGCAGCGTTTGGGCTTGGGGTAAGAATAACTCAAACAACAGACTGAATGTTTCAATTAACCGTGAGGGTCAGGACTACGTATACGTTCCCGGTAACGTAATGTTCGACCACTCCACAAAGACAGACCTCTCAAAGGGCGGCGATGCGGCAGAAACACGTGACAGAACGATTAAGCAGTTCGTTCAGGGTGACGAGTTCAATATTTACCTCACCAACGGCGGCAGAGTTTACGCCTGGGGTGACGGCACAAGCTACCAGCTCGGCAGAGGCACCGCAACTTCAACAAAGTCAGCCGCAGATAACGGCGAGGTATTGAACGCGGACGGCAGACCGCTGTCAACCGTTGCAAACATCATCGCAGTAAGCGGTTACAGCGACCACGCCTTAGCTCTTGCAAATGACGGCAAGGTATACGCTTGGGGTAAGAGCGACGCTAAGATAGGCGATAACAAGTCAGGCGCTCACTATTACGCGAGAGCCGTTAAGATTACAAACGTACAGGCAATAGCGGCAGGTAAGAACCACTCCGTAGCATTGAAGGGTGACGGAACGGTATGGACCTGGGGTACGTTTGGTTCTGATACGGAAAAGAGACCGGTAAAGGTTGACGTAAGCAACATAGTGGCGATTTCCGCGGGTGACAACACAACCGTAGCCCTCGCGGCGGACGGCAGGGTTTACACCTGGGGCTCAAGCCTTGTACCTTCTGCTGTTGCAAACCTTGAGCCGGGTTCAGAGTACACGACCAAGGCTACGCAGGTTGACGCGCGCGGCTCGCGCTTCACGGCTACCGGCTACAACGGTAAGGCGTACGAGTGGAACACGGCCGAGGCTGTCGCAAACGAGGTAAGCGTTCCCGATGATAACGTAATCCTCACCGCTGCAGGTGATACGCACGCTTTGGCAGTTAAGGCAGACGGCGAGAGCTACACCTGGGGCGAGAACAGCAGCTACCAGCTCGGTGACGGTACAAATATCCCGTTCACAAGAGAGGAGCCTGTAAAGGTCAACAAGGTACCTGACGCAATTAGGGTACACGCTGCAACAGACGGTACAACAACATACACCGCCGCCGCTGATTACTCAAATCTCCACGATATGTATGAGTTCACGGTTGAGAGCGGCAAGACGCTGACAATTGAAAGCGTTGATATATTCGTACCGTACAGATTTAACGTTCTCCATACAAAGCGCTGGGATAACTTCGTATGGAGCGATACGGACAAGACCTATAAGCTTGAGGCTGTTGACGACACGCTTATAGATATAGTAGATAATAAGATAATTCCTAAGACCGGACGCTATGGCACTGCAATTGTACGCATAGTTGAGCTTAACGCGGACGGCACCGAGGGACAGAACGCAGGCTTTATCAGGATAAACGTTGTTCCCGACGGCGCAACGAACGCGCCTATGGTATCCGCCGGCACAGACTTTGTACTCGTGCTTACAGATAAGGGTGACGTATATGCCTGGGGTTCAAACCTCTATAAGAGAGTGGCTAATACCGACGCTAAGTATTACACGCAGCCTATGAAGGTTCCGGGACTCAGCAACATTGTAAAGGTATCAGCCGGCGACACGCACGCATTGGCGGTTGACAGAGACGGTAATGTATACGGCTGGGGTAACGATGAATTCCACCAGCTTGCTTCGGGTACTCTCACCACTCCGACCAAGCTCAGCGGCATAACAGGTGTTGCGGACGTTTCCGCAGGCCAGAAGCACAGCGTATTCCTTATGAAGGATGGCAGCGTATGGACTGTAGGCTCTAATGAATTCGGTCAGATAGGCAATAAGCAGAACGACGATTCATATAAGACAGCCGCAACCGTCGCAACGGAATTCGGCCCGTCGAAGCAGGTAGACGGTATTGTAAACATCGGCGCGGGTGATGGTCACACAATGGCTCTTACCGCAAGCGGTGTAATCTACGCATGGGGCAGAAACAACAACCACCAGCTCGGCAATATCGACATCGGCCACGAGAACTATATGAAGTTCGAGGTGCCGAGAGAGGTTATGGGCAACCGTGATGAGCTTGAGTACACGGCCGAGGAAGAGGAAGAAAACGGCCGCTTCAAGTACAATGTGGTTAAGATAGCGACGAAGAACGAGCATAACGTAACACTTTCAAATGACGGACGCGTATGGACCTGGGGCTACAACTACTACGGCCGCCTCGGTGACGGTACAGACACTTCAAGAAATATGCCGGGTAAGGTACTTTACGCGGAGAACTATACAAAGAAGGAAATCGGTAAGGATGTACCTGTAGTTGACATCGACGCCGGCAGAACGCACAACCTTGCAATCGTCAAGGGCGGCAGCGTATACGGCTGGGGTGACAATATGTTTGGTGAGCTTGGTGACGGCACCAAGGCTCAGAAGTCAACCGCAGTTAAGGTACAGAGCGAGTTCGACGGCGACTTCACAGACGCTATCGGCCTTGCGGCAGGTAACGAGCATTCAGTTCTCTTTACCAACAGCGGTGAGATCTACACCTTCGGTAACAACGCAGAAGGTCAGCTCGGAATAAAGAATGACGGCAGTGACGACGCGAAGTCAAGCTCAACCATCCCCGTGCTTCTCGGCAGCTCGGACGGCCAGAGCAGAGGTATCGTTCCGACGGTAGCTGTTGCGAACACATCAAATGTTCCGGTTGCAACATACACCTCGGATCTGCCGGGTACAGTTTCAATCTACCCGACGCAGCACCTTCTCATTGACAAGAACGCGCTGAAGGTAATCACAGCCGTATCGTCCTTCAACATCTTCGAATCACTCGGCGCGGGCGCTGCTTCGTCAACAGGCGCAAACGCAGATCCTGCCGATGTAGTGGCAACCTTCACAAGCGACGATACAGGTCTGCTTACAATAAATGACGGCGTAAGCGCGACCGTGAACGGAAACGCGACGACTGTATTCGAGCTTGTTCCGAACGCATACGGTGTGGCTAATGTCACAGTAACACATACAAGAACAGGTTATACGAAGACCTTCGCAGTTATAATCAAGCCTGAAAACAAGCTTGGCCGGTCCGCAATGATAACGGGCGGCGAGGACTTCGCTGTTGCCCTGAAGTCAGACGGCAGCGTATGGACCTGGGGTGACAATACCACAGGTCAGCTCGGCAACGGCACAAGCGGCGCCAACAAGATTATAGCCAACCCCGAAAAGATAGCATCTCTTGCTAATATAACCGAGGTAGCTGCAGGTAAATCGTTCGCGCTTGCTTTGGCAGATGACGGTACGGTTTACGCCTGGGGCGATAACAGTGACGGTCAGATTGGTGTGGGCTCGGTAACACAGACTGTTTACGATACGCCTCAGCCGGTTGATCTCTCAACGCTCAGCGGCGAAAAGGTTACAAGAATAGCGGCGGGTGATAGCTTCGCGCTGGCACTCACGGATGCAAATAACGTGTATGCTTGGGGTAATAACGACTTCAAGCAGATGGGCCGTGACAATGCGGGACATCTTCCGGCCTTCTACAAGCCGTTCAAGATTAACATAGAAGGCGCTACTATGATTTCAGCCGGCGCGAACCACGCTATGGTTTACGCAAACGGTAATGTATACACCTGGGGCGCTAACGCTTCGGGTCAGCTTGGCAACGGCTCAGTACAATCAAGCGGCGGTGTTGCGTTTAACGCTTCCGCACCGATAACGCTTGCCCTTCCCGCAGGTGAAACAGTAGCTCAGATTGCTGCCCGCGGCTCAAACAGCGCGATTGTGACAGATGAAGGCAGCCTCTATATCTGGGGTGATAACACCTACGGTCAGCTTGGCAACGGTGACAGCTCAAAGAGCAGCGTAACCGCTCCGGCTAAGCTCATAGCATATAAGGACGCAAACAATACACAGGAATACAAATTTGAATATGTCGCTCTCGGCTATAACCACGTTGTCGCAATGACTAAGGACAGCGCAGTTATGGTATGGGGCGCTAACGGTTCCGGCCAGCTCGGTGACGGAACACATCTCGAAGCGCTCAGACCGCAGGCTGCAAAGGCAGGCCAGATAAGCGCGAACGCTTCAGATGATATGGTTAATATGTGGGGCATAGGCGCCGGCTACACCACCTCCTACGGTGTAACCTCAAACGGTCTTGTATACGGCTGGGGTAATAACAGCGAGGGTCAGCTCGGTATCGGCAGAGACGCCGAGACAGGCGCGCTTGCTGAAAGAGCGCTTACCGCGACGCTTATAAGACTTGATGACAAGAACGGTATGGCGGCAACCGACGCTATATTGAACGGCAGCGCAATCAAACTCCCCTACAATATAGAAATTGAACCGACAGATACACTTAAGTTTGACAATTCAAAGGTTGTTCTCACGGCTGCAAACCTTGACTTTAACCTCTTCTCGTCAAACGACACAACAGTACATTACGCTTCAGCGGCGGATGTGAAGTATTACTCGCTTGACCCGTCAGTTATAGACGTTGATGAAAATACAGGTCTTGTAATACTTCCGACAGCGACAAAGACCAACGGCTTCGGCACAACTCTCATAAAGATAGTTGAAGAAACAACAGGCCGCGAGTCCTTTGTGAAGGTATCCGTAAGAAACAGCGGCAAGCCGAAGGCAGAACCGGGCGTATACTCCTCACCGTACACCAATGACGAGGACGTAAACGTATGGCTCAGAAATGACGGTACAGTATGGACCTGGAGTCTTGACGTTGAAAACGGAAACAGCTCCGCTCAGCTCGGCAGAAAGATTACAAATGACATAACAGAACCCGGTCAGGTAACCGGCAACAGTCTTGACACGAACAAGATTGTTCAGGTTAGCGTAGGTGACCGCTTCGTTGTGGTACTCACCTCAGACGGTCAGGTTTACTCCTGGGGTGCTAACCTCCGCGGTCAGACGGGTTATAAGGCAAATATCCAGCGCGCTACGCCGGTAACAAGCGCAATTACCTTCGACGGTATTACCGTAACTCAGATTGCGGCAGGTATTGAGCACGTAATCGCCCTTGACAATGACGGCAAGGTATGGGCTTGGGGTTCTAATGCCGAGGGTAACCTCGCTATGGGCACCTTAAAGCAGAGCCATATCGAGCAGGCAGTAATGGTTAACGGTACACAGCTTAAGGCTAAGCAGATTGCCGCAACCGCAAACGGCGGCGCAGCTCTTACGGATGACGGAAGAGTATACGTATGGGGCGATGGTCTCACAGCTCCGGTACTTATGACCGCGGGCAAGAGCGCCGGCGACAGTGACGGTAACCTCACGGGCATTGTGAGAATGTACTCAAAGGGTAACAATATCTATGTTGCCGAGGCAGACGGCACAGCATATACCTGGAACAGAAGCTCGGCAGATGAGTCGCTCCACACGCCTGTTCTCTATAAGGAAACAGACGAGCGCAACCTGAAGGTTGTATACGCCGACATCTATGAGAACGACGAGGCTGTTGCGGACATAATCGCAAGAGATACAACCCTCTCTGACTCCGAGAAGGAAGCGAGAGAGAAGCAGGTTAGATTTATGATGGCTAACCCGCTTATGGAGAATGACACCATAGAGCTTAACCCGTCCTCAAGAGTTCTGCAGATTTATCCGGATAGAATCTTCGGTGACGCGTATGTTGAGAGCATAGGCGTATTTGACAGAACGGGCTTTGAGATGACGAGTGACAGACTCACCTTCACCTCCTCCAACCCGACAGAGGTAGTAGTTGACGCAAACGGCAGAATTACCGGCAACGGCAGATCCGGTCAGGCAACTATTACAATAACAGACAATATCCTTGGAAGCACCTTCAGCTTCAAGGTTAAGGTAACGGACGCTTCGGGCGGCGTAACAGAAGCCGACAGTATGATAGTAACCGGTTATAACCATACTCTCGTACTCCGCGCAGACGGTACCCTCTGGGCTTGGGGTGATAATACCTACGGTCAGCTCGGTAACGGCGTATACGGCGCTGAAACAAGCTCGTTCGTACCGCGTCAGGTTCGTCTTGGTCAGGATAATATGAACAAGAAGACTATGACGAGAATTATATCAATAGCCGCATACGGCAACCGCTCAGCGGCTATTGATTCAGACCACGTACTCTATGTATGGGGTGATAACACAGGCAACATCCTTGGTGTACAGAACACAGCCGGCAATACAATCTTGCCGTATCCTACACCTGTAACGGCGCTGTTTAAGAACAGCACGGATATTATAACACCGGATAAGGTATCTCTCGGCGCTAACCACGTTGCAGTTATCGCAACCTACAGAGATAATTCAAGAGATGACGTAAACAGACTCTACACCTGGGGTAACAACACCTACGGCCAGCTCGGTCCGCAGTGGTCATATTCAGAGGCTGCGCCGACTGCCACAACGACACCGTTCGGTGATTTGTACGGCAGAAGAGGACGTATCCTTGACGCAAGTCTTAACACAGAACACTTCATAGACGTTGCATCCGGTGATAACCACATCGTTGCAATATTGAAGGACGGCACAGATCCGTCATACGGTACAGTTGTTACCTGGGGCGCAAACAACAAGGGTCAGCTCGGTAACGGCAATACAACAAACACAAGCTCTGTACAGGTAACCGTAAACGGAGTAAGAACAAATAATTCCATCTCTGCCCGCCAGTATAACAAGGTACAGAAGGCTGACGGTTCAGGAGCGATAACCAACGCGGTAGCAGTTGCGGCATACGGTGATATGTCAATGGCTGTTGACCGTGACGGTAAGGTTTGGGTATGGGGTGACAACACCTACGGCCAGCTCGGTCAGGGTACAAACGATACAAACGTTCATACTCAGGCTGTACAGGTAAGAGGTATCGCCGGTGACGGTTATCTCGACAATATTATGAGACCTCAGGATCAGGCGGAGAAGGCTTCAATAGGCGGAAGCGTAATCGCGGCATCCTCGCAGAACGCAATGGCGGTTGACAGAAACGGCCGCGTATACGTATGGGGCAAGAACACCTACGGTCAGCTCGGTACTGCTACAACATATAAGCAGCCCGATCCTGCAATGCCGAAGTATGACAGCTTCTATCCGGTAATGCAGAGCGACCTTCTCGATATGATTTCGGTTAACTCCGGCGAGGGCTACTCGATAGCGCTTTCAAAGGACGGTAATACTTACGCGTGGGGCAGAAACGACAAGGGTCAGCTCGGCAACAGCACCTTTGACGATCAGCTTGTACCCGTTGCTTCGGGTGCAAACTCAAAGCTCGTTGTTAAGAATGCCTGGATAGTAACCGATACGATAGACGATCCTAACGAGGTTATAACGGTTGACAAATTCCCGACCTTCAGCCTGATGGCTGCAAGCGATGAGATTGAAGTCAACAAGATTTACTCCGAGGAAACAGCTTCTGATGATATACCGGAGGAGCTTTCGGGCTTCAGATTGTTCGGTATAGCAAACGAGCTCGACACAGCGGAAGTAACACACTATGCAATAAATAACAATGTCCTGCCCAGAACAATCACACTAACAAACAACAAGCGCGGCAAGGTACAGCAGCTCGCACTCGATAAGAGCGCGGTATATGATGAGCTGAGATTCTATCTGAACAGCGTAACCGATAACGATACAGACATCTTCCAGGTAGAGGATATCTATATGGTAGCGGCTGACAGCAGCCTGTTCGAGGTATCGGATGACTGGCTCGTAACACCGACGAAGAAAGCTCTCCGCCAGAAGTATGCCGTAACAACTCTTATCGTGAGAGACAGAACGAGAAATATCTCCCAGACCTTCGAGCTTCAGTTCAAGGCCTCGGATATTGACGCGGATGTCGATCTCAGCGCGGATGAAATTGACACAGAATTTGACAATGACATATTCACAGCTCCTATGGTTTCCACGAACGGCCTTAACTCCATAGCTCTTATGGCGAACGGCACCGTATGGACCTGGGGCGACAACACCTACGGCCAGCTCGGTAACGGCGCCGGCAGTGAGGATACGTCCTCAACGTCGCCGATACAGGTACGTAACCCGTCAAGTGACGGCTACCTTGACAAGGTTATCAAGGTTGCACAGGGACTTACGCACTCTGTAGCGCTTACCGAGGACGGTAAGGTATACACCTGGGGTAACGGCGAAAACGGACAGCTCGGCTCGTCAGCGGCGAGAAAGCTCCTTCCGTCAGTAGTAGCCGTATCCAATTCAGGTGAGCATCTGACGGGTATTGTTGACATCACTGCGGGCGATAAGTTCACCGCAGCTCTTGACGACCGCGGATATGTGTGGATCTGGGGTGACAACACCTACGGTCAGCTCGGTATCGAGTCAACCGAAAGCTACGTTGCAACACCGCAGAGAGTTAAGAAGGGTATCAGCCAGAGTACAACAACATACCTTGAAAACATCGTTTCCATTTCAGCCGGCGCCAACCATATGCTCGCGCTCGATAAGAACGGCAGCGTATGGGCTTGGGGTGACAACACCTACGGCCAGCTCGGCGAGGAAACCTCCGGTGAAACAATCAGTTGGACATATTACACCGTGAACACGGCTGACAGCAAGCCGCTTCCGTATGATAACAGCACGGTTGTAACACCGGTAAGAAATATCAGAATTTCGCCTGTTATGACCTACATCAATGATGTTGAAAAGATTTCGGCAGGCTACAATAACTCAACCGCTATAAAGACGGATATGACAGCCTGGTCGTGGGGTGATAACTCACACGGTCAGACAGGTACGGGCAAGACTGCCGCACAGGCAAGCGTTGTTCCGCTGCCGAAGAAGATAATGCTCGACGGTTCACAGCTCAGGGAAGTAAGACAGATTTCCGTAGGCAAGAACCATATGAACGCAATCCTTCTTATAGACACAGAACAGCAGCCCGGTGACATAACAGAAGACGACGTTAAGGTTAACGTTCTCACCTGGGGTCAGAATCTTAACAATCTCGGTGAAGCGGTTATAAATACAACACCGGTAGTACTTCTTGAGCAGGAGGATGTACCTTCAATAGACGCCATCTGGACAACGGCAGGTACAAACACAACCTTCCTCGTAAGAAGAAACGGCGATGTATACGGTCTCGGCGAGAATGACAAGGGCCAGCTTGGTACAACAACGCACAACAGTGAGGACAGACTCGTACCGGTCGGTATCGGCAGAACCATAGACTCTGTTGAGCTTACAAACGGCTACGTTGTAAAGCGTCCGGACCTCGCCGACCCGATAACAGGCGACGACCTCTCCAACCTCTATGATGAGGATACAAAGATAAGAGAGTACAAGAACGAAGAAGGCTACACCGTACTTCCGTACGAAATCAACCTCTTGAGAAGTGAAAAGCTCGTACTCGACTATGATATTTCCAATCTCATAGTTCAGTCAGACCCGAGCTTCAACCTTATTACCGATTCGCTCCGCAGAAGAGCAAGCGGTGAGGTATGGTCACTCGACGAGGATATTGTAACGGTAACAACAGACGATGCCGGCAGAATACTCATAAGACCTGCCGAGCATATTGACGATCCTATCCAGATAGGCTCAACATATATTGTTGTAAACGCGACAGGTGACGGCTCAAATGCAAAGGGAATACTCAGAATTAACGTACTCCCGATGGATACGCAGTATGACAACAAGAACGACGTTGCGGTTCCGCGTGACAGTATCGTATATCCGACCGTATCCTCGGGCGGCTCGACACGCTTCAACTCAATGGCGGCTGTAACAGATTCCGGTATCCTTTACACCTGGGGCGACAACACGAACGGCCAGCTCGGTCTCGGCACAAGCGAGGTTAAGTTCTCGACAACACCGACAATCGCAATAGGCAGCGGTGTTAAGAAAGCTCTCGTCGGTGACGGATTTATGGTAGCTCTTACAACCGACGGCAACGTATACACCTGGGGACTTAACGACCACGGCCAGCTTGGTCTCGGCGCGGCCGCTAAGACAACAGTAAGCGAGCCGACACATATTGACGGTATCGAGGGTATAATTGATATAGCCGTAGGTGCGAGCCATACTATGCTCCTTACCTCCGCAGGCGACATCTACACCTTCGGCCGCGGTACAGAGCAGCAGCTCGGCCCCGGTACCAAGGTTGACGTCAAGAGACCGCAGAGACTGTTTATAAATTCAAATATAAGACCCGCGGCAATATTCGCGGAAAACAACACAAGCTACATACTCACCAAGGGCGGTGACATAATCGCCTGGGGCGCTAACGCTTCGGGTAACTTCGGTTCCTCCGTATACGAGGGTGCCGGTCTTGCATACGCTGATACAAATTACCTGCAGTATGCAAATACGAACGAAAAGTTCGTAACAATGGCAGCCGGCGCTGACAGCGTGCTTGCTATAACCACCGGTGACCTTCCGGTTATTGACGAAAAGGGCAAGAAGGTAACAAGCCAGATGGTATACGGCTGGGGTAACAATACGTATAACCAGCTCGGTATGGCTACCACAGTTGATGATGTAACCAACGAGGCAAGCTACGCTCCGGTTATCACAGATCCGACGCTTGCAACCTGGTTCAACAAGTACGGTGACACGATTGAGTTCGCTGACGCAAGACCCGCGGGCGTATCAGTCGGCAACACCGGTCTTGTAACGGTTAAGCATATCGCAGTAAATGAAGATGAGGATATAACCGACGCCTACACAGATGTATTTGTTCTCGGTGACAACAGAAACGTTGTTGCCGGCAGCTCCGGCAACGATGGTGTTGGTATGCTTGGTATACACGATCCGTCTATTGACGCTAAGTATACAGGTGAATACCACTTAAAGGCAGGCGACAGCCAGCCGCTCAACCCCGAAGGTACCTTTGTTGACGCAGTTAGCATAGACATTGCGTCCTCAGGCGCTGACGCAATCATATTCAATAACGAAGGTAAGATCTTCACCTGGGGCTCTAACCTCCAGGGACAGATTGGTGACGGTACTCAGGAGAACCGTTCGTATCCGGCAGGCGTTCTTATGGACGGCGGCGGCAACTACATCGACTTCTCCGAGGCAACTCTCATCCGTAACGGCGAGGATAAGGGCAGAATTAAGTTCTATTATGACACAATCCTCCGTAAGGACGGCGCTCTTGACGGCGTAATCGAAACAGCCGTAAGAGAGGGCGATATTATCAATATTGATATTTCGCAGGCTGTAGGTATCGTAGGCTTCACTCTGTTCGGTACCTCGGCATACAAGCCGAGAAACCTCACCTTCGAATCCGTTAACCACGACATCGCCGTATTTGACGGCGAAGAGCCGGAGTATCAGGGTGAGAACGGCATTAAGAATACCGAAACAGACGCACACGGCTTACTCCGCGTAGGTCATAAGACAGGCGTAACCTATCTCATCGCGCGCGACTCGCGCAAGAACGTTGGTATAATCAAACTCAACGTTATCCCCGCGGGCGAGGACGAGAGCAACGTTATGCCGATGACCGCGATAGGCGAGAAGCACGCGATAGCGCTTAAGAGTGACGGTACGGTTTGGGCTTGGGGTGACAACGCTTACGGCCAGCTCGGTAACGGCAGCTCCAAGAGCGCGACCGAGCCTGTACAGGTACTGAAGCGTGAGACACCGACTTCAAGCCCGACAGCTCTTACAAATGTAATCAAGATCGCTTCAGGCGGTAACCACAACCTTGCTCTTACAAGCGACGGTCACGTATACGCTTGGGGAACAGGCTTCAAGGGCGCGCTCGGTAACGCGTCCGAGGGTGATTACAACATCCAGAGATATGCTGTAAAGGTTTACGGTACTTCAAGACTTGTAAACGGCAGAGAGCATTATCTCGGCGACAATATAACAAGTGACACAACCTCAAGAGGTACAATGATTATTGACATCGCCGCTTCCGGCGCAGGCTCAGCGTCTGTTCCGCTGACGACTCAGTATTCATACGCTCTTGATATGGACGGTAATGTATATGGCTGGGGTAATAACAACAACAAGGTTGTTTCACCGCAGGCGGCTGCAACAAGCCAGATACTCATACCGAGAAACATTTCCAACGCAAATACAATCCTTAAGAACAGCTATAAGCTCGTAGGCGACAAGGCAGGTACGGCAATGCACGTCTTAAAGCGCGACGGTCAGGTAGTCACCTGGGGTTCAAACGCAAGAGGCGTATACGGTATCGGTGACCTTGAGTCAACTCTTCCGAGCCGCGCACTTCTTAAGGAGAGAGCGCTTGCGGTATTTGCAGGTCCCGATAATATCGGCGCTATCCTCATAAACGGTGACGTTGATATGTGGGGTGACCTCGGAAACGGCCAGCTCGGCTACGGCGCAGACGCGGCTGATGCGGCAGTAAGAAATAACGGCGACTACAGAGCGCCTGTTAAGGCGTATAACTTCTCGTGGCGCGGTGACTGGAACGACGAAACTGGCACGTTTAACAAGACACCGGTTGACTCCTTCCCGCTCGGCGGTGACATCTCAACCTACGTTCAGGTATTCTACCGTGACGGCGGTGACGAAATCGCAGACTACGGTGAGAAGGACGCCGAGGGTAACGTTCTCTACACAGCCGACCGCTCAACACGCGGTAACCTTTGGGCAGCCGGCGCGTACGGTTCACCGCTCGGCCGTGACCATATCACGACAGGCGGAACCGTAACCGTACAGGTACTTGATGAAAACGGCGATCCTGCGCTTGACGAAAACGGTCAGCCTATCTATGTAGAGCAGCCTGAATACATTGCAAATGACGGCAGTGTAATTCTCGGCATAGACCGCGTAATGGCAGGTAAGTCGGATATCAGAGGCGGCATTAAGAATGTAATGCTCGTAACAAACGGTATCTTCTCAAGCCACTACCCGTCCAATGCGACTAAGATGGTTGGCGAGCGATCAATCGCCGTTACAAACAACGGCGCCGTATGGTCATACGGTGAAAATGAGACAGGTCTCCTTGGCGACAACACCAACACAACGAGATACACACCTGTCCGCACCGGTGTATCGTACTTCAAGTTCAGCCAGTTCACCTACTCAATGAAGAAGGACGGCGTACTCGTACTTGAAAATCCGCCGATAGCTTCCTTCAACCTGCTTGAAGGCGCTTCCGGCACACCGTCAGACGAGTATGACCTCATCTGGCAGACCTGGAACAGCAGCTCCGACGCAAGCGGTAATATTGTTCCTAATGAAAATATAGTTTCGATAGATTATCTGACTCCTTCACCGGCAGGTAAGAGACAGGCAATCATCACAGCAAATGAAATCGGCACAACCTACGTAATCGTATCCTTAAAGGATGACGCTCAGACAGTCGGCTCCTTCAGAATTGAGGTACGCCCGAACGACGAGCAGCTCGTAAGTACCGGCCTGTTTGCCAACGCCGCGGACGCGTTCTTGGGTAACGTCGCATACCCGCAGGTAGTAACCGGCGCGAACACGACGTATGCTCTGAAGCCTGACGGAACAGTCTGGGCTTGGGGCTCTAACGAGTACGGCCAGCTTGGTAACGGTAAGATATTCGGTACTGCAATTTATCCGCAGCAGGTAGCGATTACAAAGCTTGATGAATTTGACAATACAGTTGATGTAAGAATTAAGAAGCTCGCCGCCGGCGCGCACAGCGTACTCGCTGTAGACACAGACGGCGAGGTATGGGCTTGGGGCCGCAACGACAAGGGCCAGCTCGGTATCGGTGAAGGCGCTGCCGCTAAGATCAGCACTCCGCAGAGAGTACTGAAGGGTACACAGGCAAGCGCAACCGATTACCTGTCCAATATCGTTGACGTGGCAACAGGCGGTCTTACAAATGACGAGGGCTTCTCGCTCTTCCTCTCGGCAAGCGGTATAGTTTACGGCACCGGCGACAACACCTGGAACCAGGTAAGCTCAGCGCACAATGCAGCATACTTCACACCTGTAAGACTTACCGACAGCGGCGCTCAGATTGCAATCGGCCAGGGCGCGACTGCGCACGTCCTCCGTATGGACGGCTCGGTATTCTCAATGGGTAAGGGTAACAGATACGAGTATGGTATCGCTGACTACGAGGATACAGAGGATTACAGAACAGGTAAGGCAGAGCTTGACGGCTTCCGCGCGCTCACAATAGGCGCGGGTCAGGAGAACACGCTCGCTGTAATCTATAACATCGACCAGCTCTCCAGAATTGATAAAGACAGAACAGGCGCACTCTACGCTTGGGGCGCTAACAACAATCACGAGTTCGGCGCAATGCCCGAAACGCTCACCGCGCCGACCAGACAGGCGAACGTTGCCGAGGCAATGCTCACCGGCGGCGGCAGAAGCATCTTCGCCGTACAGTCGCAGCATAACGACGCTGACGGCACCGATAACGAAATGGCTGTAATGGGCGGTCTTGCTTCAAGCGGCCAGCTCGGCATAGGCACGGTAGGCGCAAGCACTTATCCGATTTCGGATGTGAGAGCGGTTATCCAGAATACAACCAACCTCGGCGCAACTTCGGCTGACGCAGACCCGTCTGTAACGCTTGACCCGAGATACGGTTACGAGGCTTATGCAAACAATATTATAAGTATGTCATCTGCGGTGGGCGGAGCATATTCGGCTTACGCTAACAGATTTGGTGACGTATGGGCATTCGGTAAGAATGATAAGGGTCAGCTCTCCTATCAGGATGTAACGGCAGATTATCCGGAGGCATCGCTCGTAGGTGCAGACCTCATCGTAGAGCTTACGACGGGTAACGAGATGACGCTAAGACATCTTGAGAACTCCGCGCCTATAGGCGTAAGCGCTCAGCAAGGCTTCAACCTCTACAGAAATCCGTCAACGAACGCGACCAACACCTTTGAGTCGCTTGATCCGGATATTGCGACGGTTGACGCTTCCACCGGCGTGGTTACAGCCGTAGGCACAGGCAAGACATACATCAAGGTTACAACCACTACAGATACCGGCGTAAGCAAGACAATGTACGTTCACGTATACGCACTGCCTGATGACAGCGACGCAATGGGTAAGCAGGAGGACGGCAGCTACCTCTATCCTGAGGAAATGTACGTGACATATCCGCAGATTGCCGCAGGCGAGAACTTTATGCTCGCGCTTCGTGCAAACGGTGAAATTTACGCTTGGGGTGACAATACCTACGGCCAGCTCGGTCTTGGACTCGGCAGACTCGGCAGCATTGATATGAAGCCTCAGAAGGTAACCGTTACAAACGCTGACGGCAGTGAGGTTAAGTTCAAGAAGATTGCCGCAGGCGCAGACTTCTCAATGGCTGTTGACGTAGACGGCAACCTCTACACCTGGGGCCGCAACAACAACGGTCAGCTTGGTAACGGTCTCGGAATGTACGGAAATGAAATGACCGTAGAGAGAAATGCCGAGCAGACAATCGGCGTATATATCCCCGACGCGGTTACAAAGACCTATACCTCCTCGAACACGGCTGTTGCAACCGTAACCGACGAGGGTGTGGTTAAGGGCATAAAGACAGGTAAGGCATTTATAGAGATTGCATCAACCGATTCAAACGGCACAAAGCACAGCACATATGTACGCGTAATCGTAACTCCGGGCGGCGGCAAGGCATCGACCGTAGACGCTGAGGATCCGGGTGACGAGGTATTCACATACGTACCGACGAAACTTGACTTCTTCATAGACGATACCGATGAAACCGGCGTACGAGGTGTTATACAGGATATATCCGCAGGCGGCAGCGCGGGCAACAGTTTTGCAATGGCACTGACGCGCGGCGGTGACGTATTCACCTGGGGTTCAAACCTCTACCGTCAGGTAAGTACAGAAAACACAAAGACAGTTACAACACCGACTATTGCATCTGTTTCAAGAATAACCTCCATATCGGCAGGCAGCGGCGATAAGCGCTCAACAGCATACGGTGTTCAGGAAACAGGTAAGGTAGTTGCGTGGGGTTCAAGCAAGAACCACGAATTTGCAGAGGGCGTAACAGACTCCGTAACGGGTCAGGCTGTAATAAGAGGTAACGGCTTCGAGAATGACGTTCATACTCTTGAAGTTGCCGCAGGTGACGGCAACGCCGTAGCTCTTACCACAACGCATAATTCACTTGACAAGGCATACTATGCTTGGGGCAGCACCGAAAGCTACATAGTACCTGACACGGGTATCTACGCGCCGCAAAGGCTTGACGTACTTAACGATACAATAGATGTAACCAACGGCGACGGAGCTATCTTCGTTCAGAAGGACGGCTCGATTATGGCCGCGGGCTACAATAACGGCGGCAAGCTCGCAAATGATACAAATACAAGACACATAATGACCATCAGACCGGTTGACGGCGTAAGCGACATACTTACTGCATCCGTAAGCGCCGGCGGTCAGATGTCCGGCTTCATCACACGTGATGGTAGCATAAAGACCGTGGGTAACAATGCACGCGGCCAGCTTGGCGACGCAATTCTCACAAGCTCCGCTTCACTCGTAGACGTATACTCCGGCGTTATAAACGTAACCGGCGAAGACGGAACGGTTGTAGGTGAGGATAACGCGATAAAGACCAAGCTCAACCTGGTTGACAACATAACATACTTTGAAAAGACCGCAACCGGTAAGGTATCATTCTCATATGACATCTTCAACGCGCTCACAAAGCACGTTCCCGACGCAACCTTCAGAGCAACGTCGCTCAATCCTGCTGTGGCAGACATAACAAGCAGCGGTGAGCTGACTTACAAGAACGTCGGTTCAACAAGAATGATAGTATCCTTAGGCGGCACGGATAAGTACGCATTGTTTGATGTAAACGTACTTCCCGAAACCTCTGACCTTGAAAAGTCAGTTCAGCCTATGGTTGCAGTTGGCGGTCAGTTCACGGCGGCTCTTACGAGCAGCGGATATGTATACCTTTGGGGTGACAATGCCAAGGGTCAGCTTGGTGTAAGTACAAATACCAAGACCATAGACGCTCCGAAGCTCGAAGCTGACGGTCAGCTCAAGGTAAACGGCAAGGCGCTTGGCGGCATCGTTTCAATCGCTGCAGGCGATAACTTCGTACTCGCGGTTGACAAGAACGGTAACGTATGGTCGTGGGGCAGAAACGACTCAGGCATAGGCCAGCTCGGCAGAAATATGTCTGTAGGACGTAACCTCGCAAGCCCGCAGTACGTCCGCGACGTACCCGCTAACCCCGCAAATGCTGATACAAAGGCTGAAAGCACAACTAAGCTTGACACCGGTATACGCCTCCTCGGCTCCGACGCGACAGGCAAGATTGTAAAGGTATTCGCTTCCGGCTCAACGGCGGCGGCAATCACCGAAACAGGTACGGTTTACGTTTGGGGCTCCAACCGCTACGGCCAGCTCGGTATAGGCAAGGATGAGCTTACCGAGCTTGAGCAGAGCGAGAGCAGCGTAAGACCGGTAAGAATGTACGGTATTGATGACGCGGTTGACGTTGTAATAGGTGAGAAGAATATTGCCGTTGTAAGACGCGACGGCACACTCTACATCGCCGGTTCAAACGATAACGGCCAGCTCGGTAACGGCGACATCTGGAACGCTGAGCACAATGAGGAGCTTGCGGCATATAACAGAACAATCGCACTCCCCGTACTCACAAGCGATGACACAGGCAGACTGACCGGCGCTATGAAGGGCATTGTAAACGCCGCTCTCGGCCCGAACCACGCTATAATCAATACATATAACTATGATTCAACCACCACTACTACCAAGGACGCGACGGTTGAAACAGAGATAAACGGCTCAAGAACAAAGACCACTACCACAACCACCACCGTAACAGATGCCGAGGTTAAGGACGAAAGCTCCGAAACCACGGTAGTGGCTGATATAACAACAACCAAGGATATTGTAACAACCACTACTACAAATGATGTTGTGAGAATAACAGTTACCAAGTCTGTAAACGGCACTGTTACAACCGTTACAACCACTACTGAAATTCTCGACATAAGCGGCGCTGTAATAGGAACAACCGTTGAAACAGAAGATGTTGCTTACAGCTACGGCGATGAAAGCGCGGCTCCTGTTGTCAACCGTTACAGCAGAACAACAGTGGAAACTTCTACGGTTTACGGTGAGAACGCTTCCGAGCCCGCACAGGTAACAACCGAGTCAACACTCGGTGACTTTGTCGGCTTTGCCGATCCGACATCTTCTGTCAGAAGAAATACCGTAACTACAGTTACAACCAGAACGAGAACAATTACAGCTCTGGCTCCGGACGGTATAATTTCAACCGGCTCGACAAGAACAACAGCAGTACTCCAGCCGGGCGATACGGCAGGTACGGAAACAATTCAGACAACAACGCATACAACAAAGACCGTTCATTATGACGGTGCAAACACAACAATTACCGTTGTATCCGAGAAGGACGCTCCGTATCAGGCAGGCGACGCGGCGGGAACAGTAACTACTCCGACAGAGGTAACACATAACGACATATTTAACAACGCCGTATACGCTTGGGGTAACAACACCAACGGCGTACTCGGTAACGGTGTCGCATACCTCAATGGTAAGTTCTACGAGGTAAATAACAGATCCGGCATCAAGACAGAGCACGGCAGAACAGATTTAAGAAGCAAGGACGCATATGAGGTTCTTGCGTTCCCGGCAATGTCGGCAAGCGGTAACGTATTCGATACAAAGGATTACGCGAGAGTATACGTATGGGATGACGATACTCCGGGCGCTCTGCCTACACCGATGGATAACATCTACACGGTATTCGCCGGCGACCACTTCAGCGGCGCGCTGACAGCAGGTGAGGCTGTAAACGCTATCACAATCGAGGGTAACAATGTTTATACCTGGGGTTCAAACAAGTATTCAGGCATCAACACCGGCGTACTTGGCAACAAGACGATGAACTTCGACCAGTATAAGCCATCTCTCGTATACAAGAACGACTCATCGCTGGATCGTCTTGACACAATAGTATCCATACCGGCTGTTATAAACGGTGAGCATATCGCTTCCATCTCCAGAGACGGCGTAGTTTACCTCTGGGGCTACAACAACAAGTACCAGCTCGGTATCAAGAACAAGACCACTCAGATGGTTCCCGTTGTTGCGGGTAACGCAAGTATGTCAATGAGTGAGCCTACCATCACGAGAAGAAAGGGCGGCACGGCTGACCTTCGTATCCAGGGCGGCGAGCTGTTCCCGGTATATGAGGAATTAAAGGGCAGCGTCGGCTCCTTCGAGTGGAAGGTTCTTGACGATACAATCGCGCGTATTGCCGTACTGTCCGGCAACGACTCGTCAAGAGCTCAGCTCCGCGGCGAGGGCGAGGGTGAAACGAGAGTAATAGCTATTAACAGAATTACAAGCCAGCCCGTATTTGCAAGAGTTATCATCACCGATGACGTGACATATCCGCAAATGCAGTTTGGTAAGGACTTCGCGGTAGCCCTCAAGAAAGACGGTACAATATGGTCCTGGGGTAACAACAGCTTCTCAAGAGACGCTGACGGTAACGCCAAGGAAACCGGACTTTCAGGTACGGGAAGTAAGCAGGGCGAGCTTACCATTCCGGTACAGATAGACAGATATTATGAAAACGCAAGTGACGCAGTTAAGGGTATCTCCCAGCCTATTGAGAAGATTTTGACAATCTCGGTAGGCGACAGACACGCCATAGCTGTCGGCAAGAGCGGACGTATATACGCATGGGGCGATAACACCTACGGTCAGCTCGGCATCAGCCCGATTGTTGCACCGTATGTAGACCGTCCCGTACAGATAGAGGTATACAAGAACTTCACGAAGGATATTCTTGTGAAGGGCAAGACCGATAACCAGATAGTTGACGCGTCAGCGGGCGCTTACCACACCGTAGCCGTAACGGCAATCGGCGAGGTTTACACCTGGGGCCGCAACGATAAGGGCCAGCTTGGCAGAGGCTACACGACAAGCGATTATGATCCTGAAAACTTCGAGCCTGCCAAGATGAAGGGTACCGGCGACAACACAATCACAAACGTTGTAATGTCGGCGGCAAGTAAGGAAGCAACAGGCGTACTCCTTGCAAACGGTACTGTTTACACCGTCGGCGGCAACACGCGCGGCGAGCTTGGTATCGGCAGCAACGAAAGCTACAACACAGACCTTACAATGGTAAGCTACATAGACTCTAACCCGAACGCTTACCACTATTCGGGTAAGACAGAATATCTGACGGATGTAACGAGAATTGTCGGCAGAGGCTATAACTTTGCCGCTATCTCCACAAAGTCAGAGCCGGAATATGACGAAAACGGCAAGCCCATTTACATCATCTCCGGCGGCGTACCTTATCAGAAGATTAAGTATACCAGAAACAGACAGGTTTATGCCTGGGGTGACGACTCCTCGTATCAGCTCGGTACAGGTATCTATATGCCGAAGCCGATGAGAGAAAATCCGTCGACGACCGATAAGTTCTCGAACGTTCCTATGGAAGTTACGATGAACCCGGACGACAACTGGGCAAATGACCCCGAATACCAGCAGATGGAGCAGGGTGCATACACTAACTATGCAAGCGCTGAAAAGCCCGAGTACCTGCGTAATATAGCAAACATCTCCATTGGCTATTCAGAGGACGCTAACGGCACCCTCCATACCCATATGCTTGCAACAGACCGTAAGTCTGTAAACAAGGGTACGGTTGTTGAGCCTAAGATGGTGGCTATGGCGAACGCATATAGCTGGGGCGATAACACCAATAACCAGCTTGGTTCAAACGGTGCGGAAACTCTTAACTCAGCATACCTCATCAAGGATCTCTACTATGACTTTAAGCTCAATGACGAGGGTGTACGCGTAATCGACGAAACAACGCCTGCAGATAACAACATCATCGGTATCGCAACCGGCAGCAACTTCTCCGGCGCATTTGTTGATGACGGCCTTGTATACACCTGGGGTTCAAATAACCGCGGCCAGCTCGGTAACTTTATGGTAACCGAGGGCGGCACAGTTGCGGACAGAACATATCCGGGCTATGTTGATGAGGAATACATAGCTTTGGGCAACTACGATATAGTTCTTGACAAGGATAATGACACGCTCATAATCCCCGCGGTTTATATGCGCTCCTTCAGCCTGGATATTCAGGTTGACACAGAAAAGACAGCCCAGCTTACCTTCGAGACATTAAACGGCGATATAGCCAAGGCTACAGTTCTCACGACCGACGAGGCTAAGGAAATCCTCGGCGCGAAGAATGTAGTACAGAACGTTATCTACGGTAAGATTGAGCTGAACAAGAATTCAGGTGTAATCAACTACGGTGATACGAAGCTGCTTGTTAAGTATGAGAATGCAGCAAACGGCGAAAGTATGACCGCGGTTGCGAACGTAACCGTACTCGGCGAGGTATTTGACAAGATTGGCGAGGATACCAATGGTGATCCGATTTACGGTACAGAAAATATTTATAAGACAACTCCGAAGATGCAGTCGGGTGACGGCTTCACCGTCGTACTGAAGGCAGACGGCAGTGTATGGTCCTGGGGCAGAAACGACAGCGGCCAGCTCGGCCAGGGCGGCAACAGCACCTTAAAGAACATCATTCCGACACAGGTTAAGTTTGACTTCGATAATGACGATACCTATATCAAGAAAATTGCAGTAGGTAAGTCACATACCATCGCTCTTGACAGCGAGGGCAGACTCTGGTCTTGGGGCTCGAACACAGTAACCGATAATAACGGAAACATCTTCAAGACAGGCCAGCTCGGCGTTGATGCAGACGAATATCCGTACTCAACGTCACCGATACTTGCCGGCAAGATTGGCGAGGTTGATTATCTCGACGGTCTTAACATTGTTGACATCTTCACAAATGAAAACGCAAGCTATCTTGTAACCAGCAGCGAGCAGGTTGTTAAGGTCGGCAGAACAGACGTAAGCACTCTTACAATTTCAATGCCGATCAACAGAGAAACCTACGCGTTTGGTTCAGCATACTCTTCAAAGAGTGTAAGTGACGAAGGCGACATCCTGTATGATGACAATGAGCAGGAACGCGCAGAGCAGACCTACGGCGCGGCGCCGCTCCAGCTCAGTATGGTTAAGCGTGTGAACAAGATTTCGGGCGGCAACGTGCTGAAGTTCAACGGTACTGTTTGGGAAATCCCGAAGAACCCGATGCGTTCAGGCTTCAACAGATACACAGGCTTTGCGAACACCTCCGAGGCTTCTTCATCGAGAGAGTATCTCCTGAATAACATCGTAGACATCTCTTCGACAGACCTCCACGCGCTCGCGCTCACCAAGGACGGTACAATCTTCTCCTGGGGCGCAGGCGACAAGGGTCAGCTCGGTAACGACCAGGACGGCTACGGTTCAATGGATGCCGCATACGTACAGAGTGACGACGAAGCTGACACACCGAAGAAGGCTATTGACTATAAGGATAAGACAGGTGCTGTTACAGCACTCAACGTATTGAGCAATGCAATCCGCGTTGCCGCAGGTGACGATCACAGTATGGCTCTCGTCCGCACAGACGACGGCAAGTACGTTGTATACACCTGGGGTGACAACGTAAACGGTCAGCTCGGTAATATGGGTACAGCCTTAAAGAGCAACCTGCCGCATAAGGTAACCTTCACGGCTATAGACGGCACAACAGGTGAAACCATTGAAGATTACAAGAAGATAATGGACATCGACGCCGGCTATGATACAAGCGCAATGCTCGAATATAACGGCTTTATGTGGACAGCAGGCTTCAATAACTTCGGCCAGCTCGGTAACCTTGATGAAATTGACTCACCTGTTCCGGTGCTTGTCGGCAGAGGCCAGCTTGAGGTTGTTCCGACAGCTTATGAATTAAATGTAGGCGAGGATAAGGTTGTATCACCCGAGTACAGCGCGACACCGGCCTTCAACCTCATAACCGATATAGACACGCTGCTTTCAGATCCGTATTACGGCTCGGTTGACAAGAGAATATTCACAGTTGAACCGGGAACAGAAACAACCAAGACGCCGAAGCTCCACGGTAAGAGAGCCGGCAAGTCAAGATTGAAGCTTGATGTAGGCGGTCTCACTGCTTACTTCGATGTAACCGTAATCGGTGAGGGCGGCATCTACAGCCCGATAGTAGCGGCAGGCGAGAACCATACCGTCGTACTGAAATCAGACGGCAGCGTATGGACCTGGGGCGCTAATGACTTCGGCCAGCTTGGCAGAACCGATGTAAATGCGGTTAACAGAGTAGAGTTCCCGATACCTGACGGCGCTACAGAAGCTGAACCTATTAAGTTCGTTGTAGCGGGTAAGAATTCGTCTTATGCCGTAACAGACAGCGGCAGACTCTACGCTTGGGGTGACAATACCTATGGCCAGCTCGGCAGCGGTACAAGCGCAAAGAACTCAGCAACTCCGGTTGAAGTACTTGATCCGGACGGCAACCCGATACAGAACGTAACTCAGGTATCAGTTCAGGATAACACTGTACTTATCCTCGTTCAGGAGGACAATGTACATAACGGAATTGTATACGGTATGGGTGACTTGTTCGCTCAGAATTCCGGCAAGATTAAGCTTATACCGAACCTTGACAACGTAATGGAGCTGAGCGGTATCTACGCTCTTACGAGAAACGGTACCGTATGGCAGATAGTATCAGAGGGTACACCGCACAAGGTACCGATTAAGTACACAACAGGCGACAAGAAGGGCTACGATGTTTCAATTATAGACATCGCCGCAGGCGCGGATCACCTTCTCGCCCTTGATGGCGACAACAAGCTCTGGGCATACGGCTCTAATGCATACGGTCAGCTCGGTCAGCCTGTTGACACGCCGATAAGCGGCGCGGTAGAGGTTCCGCTTACGCTTGAGATTTATGACGAGAACAAGCAGGAAAATGTTATAAGAAATTACACAGCTCTTACAATTGCCGCTTCGGCTAACAGCTCATACGCTCTTGCAGAGTATGATGACGGCAACGGTAACGTGGTTGAAAGACTCTTTGGCTGGGGCGAGAATTCAAGCAACCAGATCAGCAAGGATACAACCGAGCCTATAACCTTCCCGATGATAATTGAGTCAGCTCCCGGTAACGATGACGTTCCGGCGACGATCGACTTCCTGACGGCAGGCTATAAGCAGGCATTCGCTGTTGACAGCGAAGGCCGTGTATGGGGTATCGGAGAGAACGGCCACGGCCAGCTCGCAAACGGCGATACAAATAACAGCGGTAAGTTCATCATCTGCGGTGACTCACAGATTGCCATTGACAAGATTGACGACAACGGCAACGTAATCGCAACGGGCTACGGCACTATCTACATTAAGGAGGGCGAAAAGGCTAAGCTTCAGGCTTCCTATGACGCATTCAATGTTTACAAGCTCAGCGATGACGCCAAGACAAAGTATGACTGGACATACACAACCAACCTCCAGGCAAAGACCGGCGGCTTTAACGATCCGGTACTGAAGGTAGAGCGCACCAAAGACACAGACCTTGCGGGTGACACACTCTACTACGCTGATGCCGAGGGTCTTGCTCCGGGCATAACATACGTAATGGCTAAGGAAACAGGCAGCATCAACAAGAGCTCATATGCTATGATAATTGTTATTCCTGCTGATGCAACCTACTATGACGGTCACTACTTCCAGCCTAAGGTATCCGCAGGCACGAACCACACTATGACGGTTCGCCACGACGGCACCATCTGGGGCTTCGGCGCTAACGAGTACGGTCAGCTTGGTACAACGGATAATGTATCGTCCGACAGACCGCAGATAGCTATAACTCTTGATACCTTCTTCACAGATGTTGCAGCAGGTCTTGACCACTCAATCGCTCTCGACAGCGAGGGTAACATCTGGACAACAGGTAACAACGATAAGGGTCAGCTCGGCACAACCGGCTCGGCGCGCAATTACTTCGACAAGATTACAATTGACAAGGAAGATGATGAGAAGTTTGTTGCCGTATCGGCAGGTGAAGGCTTCAGCTTAGCTCTCTCAAATCTTGGTAACGTATATGTATGGGGTGATAACTCACGCGGTCAGATAGGCCTTGGTGACACAGAAAAGACCTCTACGCCGACAAGACTTACCATCACTCAGGTAAGAGAGATTTCAGCAGGCAAGGAGCACTCATTGTTCCTCCAGATGAACGGTACTGTATACGCAGTCGGCAACTACGAGAACAACAGACTCGGCATCCCCGAAATCAACTCGGATGTAAAGACGCCGACAAGAATTCCGAACTTTGCCGTAACAGCAAATACAGGAACAGCTACTACAGATAACCACATCGTATCTGTATCTGCCGGCGGACAGCACAGCTTAGCTCTCTACTACAGCGGCAACGCGGTAGGCTTCGGCGCTAATGAAAAGGGTCAGCTCGGTATGGGTTCAGTCCTTGACCAGAGCGGTATGCCGAGTGTACTCGCATCGGATATCTACAGTATCTCCGCGGGCGACAATCACTCAATGATTGCCGATAAGAACGGCACAATTTATACATTCGGTGACAATACCTACGGCCAGCTTGGCGTAGGCGGTATGAACGACGGTACAATCCAGTACCTCCACACACCGAGAGATAACAAGACCTTCCTCGACGGAATTACTGCAATGAGTATTTCCGCGGGTGACAAGTACAGCGTATTCGCTGATATGGACGGTATCGTATACGGCTGGGGTGATTATACTCAGGGCGACAGCTCAAGATTTAACCTCATCTCAATAGATACCTTGAGCGACACACCTGTAATTGTAGGTCAGTCAAGACTTATTTCAAGAAAGAACGAAGTAACCGTTCACGTAGGCGAGACGGTTGAGCTTGACATACCCGAGGCTAACAACTTCAACCTCCTTGTTGACTTCAACAATGACGGTAAGATAAGAAATGCCGAGAGCAAGAACACCACTATCGCAACTACGACTCTCAATGATGATGAAACGGGCGTTTCGGTAACAGGCGGCGACAACACCGGTCTTACACAGGTAGTTGTTACAAGACCTGTTGACTCTGACCCCGACCACGATGAGAGAATAGTTTACTTCGTAACCACAATAGATGAAGACGGTATCGTAGCGCCGATGACAGCTTCCGGCCAGATGCACACCGTTGTCCTCAAGCAGGACGGCAGCGTATGGACCTGGGGTGACAACACCTACGGCCAGCTCGGTATCGGCACAAATGACGCTGTAATCGATCAGATACCGCAGAGACTTACATTCTTCGATAACCTTGATGACGGCGAGTATGTAACAAAGGTATACGCGGGTCAGTATCATTCTGTAGCTGTAACAAGCAAGGGCAGTGTATACACTTGGGGACGCAACGACCGCGGCCAGTTAGGTCTTGGCTATAACCCGTCGCTCCACAGTATGATAACTGAGCCTGAGCAGGTAACAGTTGCAGCCGCTGACGGCACAAGAAAGCCGCTCACAGGTATCGTTAAGGCAACGACAGGTTCAAACCACACTGTAGTTCTCACCGCAGGCGGCATACTCTACGCTTGGGGCTGGAATCAGTACGGTCAGCTCGGAAACGACTCCGACGCCGTTAAGGAAATGGCAGTAGAGCCTGTAATAGTTAAGAACATCAACAATGTCGTTGACCTTAGCCGCGGCAACGGCGGTCAGACGACCTACGCTATCCGTTATGACGGTACCGTTTGGGGCTGGGGCAGCAATGACGCGGGTCAGATCAACTTCACAAGCAAGACAGATAATCCGAAGTATGTAAGACCTACGCGCGTAGACCTCACCGTTAAGGAAACAACTCCGGCATTGACACCGGGCGATCCTGATGTAATAACGGTAACCAACTACAACGGTAAGGTAATCCGCGTATACGGCGGTCTTGAATACTCCGCGGCTCTCCTGAATGACGGCACAGCTATTACCTGGGGTAAGAATGACAATGATGAGCTTGGCAGAGATACAACAACAAAGACCGACATAAACGGCGTATTCGCTCCGGACAGATTAGATGTAAGCAATGCTGAAGGCGGACACGACTACATCATAGACCTTGCAACAGGTACTGTACACGCTCTCGCAATGCTTGACGACCAGAGAGTTCTCGGCTGGGGCAGCGCGCAGAACGGCAGACTCGGTGACTGGACAAATCTCTCCGGTGACCACTGGATAGACATACCCGAATACATAAACGTTGCCGATGCAACAGGCGATACATCTTCGGAGGGCGCTGTACCGACAATCGTAACCGACCACATAAGAGCGCTCACAATCGGAACAGGCGGCGCGTTCACCGTTATCGGCAGAAGCACAATGCCCGCAGATGAAACCTCAACCGCGGACGAAAAGGCGCTTGCAGACAAGAACGGCCTTGTATACACCTTTGGTCTTAACAGCAACGGCCAGCTCGGTCTCGGCGCGGCAGGCGTTGAGCGCGACCTTGAGCAGCACATTACGGGTACAAAGGTATCTGTAACAAAGCCGTCAATCGTAGCAGGCGGTATGGCTTCAATCATCCCGACCTCAAAGATTATGCCTGTAACAACAAGCGAAACGGTTAAGATTTCTATACCGAGATTCTACATCACCGGTGACGAAAAGACTGAGACTGATTACGGATATTACATCCTTACAACGCAGGGTACAAACGTAATCAACTACACAAAGAGCACAAGACAGGTATACGCTAACAGCCAGGGTATTGCGGTACTCGTAGTTGAGGACTTCGAGAACGGCACCAATATGAAGGCGACGTTCCAGGTAATCGATGAAACTGACAGAAGAACAGAAGGTCTTATCTATATCTTAGAGCACGATCCCGAGGCGGTTAAGTTCAAGGGCGAGGAGCGCGACACGCAGTGGTTCTTCGAGCGCAGCTTCCTTACAGCGGACGACTACGAGCTTATAGATGTAACAGATATTAAGACAGGCGAAACTTATAAGGCGCCTGTTCTGAAGAACAATATCAAGCAGCTTTACAGCGTGGCAATTCCGGTTGACACCATCACTCCGGACGAAAACGGTAATATGAAGGGTACCGGCGCGCTGAAGATTACCGCGCCGTATGAAAAGGATATTCTGAAGCTCCTCGACAGCGAGGGTAACGTACTTATCGAGGCAGACGCAGATAATCCGCACACAACGACTGTAACGGCAAACGGCCTTACACTGACCTATCACAGCGAGGGCAGCGACGCGGATTACGGCGGCACACCGTACTATCTCATAGAGGGCGTAGAGGTTCAGGACGTATCACTCTACTATGCTCAGTTTGACGAAGCAGGCACTACCAACAGCAGAAAGGCTAAGGTTGCCGTAATCGCAGAGAGCAAGAACCTTGATATAACACCGTACGTAACGGCTCAGTTCAACAGCTTCGACCCGATTCCGTCGGATATACTCGCGGCAATGACAGATCCGCACGCTACGGCAAGAACGGATAACCTCAACAGAGCAAAGGCTCACAGAGATGAAAACGGCAACATTGACTACTTCACCTATATCTTAAGCAGCCGGGATACAGCTACCGGCAACGCCCTCATAGGCGCAACGGTATACGCCGAGGGTCAGAAGGCGTCGGTTGTATCTGTAGCTTCAATACCTGTTAACTCAGATCACGACATTGAGCACCGTCACGGTAACTACTTCGACGCGCAGAATGTCGCGGCTGTACAGGTTGAGGGCGGCGAGGTTATAACGAACAACGTAACCGCTGTTAAGCTTACCGTAGAGCAGACCTACCACACAACAGAAGCTGTTGTTGTAGGTCAGGATGACGAGGGCAACGATATAACCGAGGATAGAGTAGTTGAAAAGACCGAGCAGCGTGAGTACATCCTCTATCTCTATAAGGATGACTTTGTAACCTCGGTTGAGGAGATTACCTTCAAGGATACAACAAACGCAGACGGCAGAACATACACAGCCGTTAAGACAGGCGCGAACACCTATCAGGTAATCGTGCCCGCAAATGTGGAGATTGGTGACATAACGACAAAGGCTACCTATAAGGAGTCAGGTCCTATCGAGTATAAGAACAGCTCGGTAATCACTAATATACCCAAGACAATAGATACCAACCCCGCCGTTTACACAGGCTTCGCCCTCGGCGACGAAAGCAAGGCGACGGTTGACATCACAATCTTCGCTACAGCAGGACGTACCGTATCGGTTGACTATACTCTTGAAATCATCAGAGTAGCCGACGAGGACGATCCGTACGTAGCGGTAGATTACAACAGAATTTACCCGACAGTTGACGAGAAGTACATCGCGTATGTTCCGGATGATGCAGACTCGGCTGTAATTACCGTGTCAACAATTCTTGAGGGCGGCCAGGTTAAGATAGGCAGCGAGGGACTCACAAAGCCGACCATCAACGAGGTTGACTACGCATTCAGCGCCGATGAAATTAACGCGTTCGGTATCCAGGGCTACATCGAGGTACCGTTCACCATCTTCCCGAAGACCGGTACGGCTCAGGAAAGAATAGTTCGTATCTACAGAAACAGCTACTATCCGATGCCGGAGATGCTCAACGTAACATATTACCTGCCGTTAGAAGACGGCAGTGTAGAGCCTGTAACTGTTCCGGCTAAGTTCGATACGGTACAGCAGCAGTACGTTGCAGAAATTCCGGCCGAATATACAAATGAGCAGACAGTCAAGATTGAGGCTGCAGGCTTTAGCTTCAATGACGGCACAACAGATAAGACTTCATCTGTACTTATCACAGACGAGAACGTATCACCGGCTGCGGATTCATACGATATAAGCGGCATCTCAACGCTCGACACACATACTGTTGACACTGTAACCGATTATAAGGTTACAGTAACGGACGCTGCGGGTAATGTAATCAATGATAACTACCACGTATTCAACCTCGCGGTAGTTAAGCAGACAACGGCTGTCGAGGCAGACGCAAAGACAGCTCAGATGCTCCGCTACGGCGCGCCTGCGGCAGAGAGAACCGAGGCAGACGCAAGCGAAAGCGGTCTTGTAACCTTCGAGAAGGTAGTTAAGTATGACAAGACAAGCGCGAATACGGCTGACATCAGAGTTGAAATGGATCATCCGTACCAGCAGATTGCTATTGCTAAGAAAGCTGCTGACGGCACCTACACCTACGGCGAGTACAGAAAGCTCACTACGAAGGTAGCAGACGGCGAGAAGCCTGTAATAATCTTCGAGAAGCAGCCGCTCACGGATGACGATGATACGGAGAGCTTCAGAATTAAGGTTAAGTCCGGCGACAACGTTCAGGAATACGACCTTATCCTCACTCTCGGTCACGACGATGTAAGTCTTATCCGAGTAGAGGATATGACCGAGCCGGCTTCAAGCCGCTACGTAATCAAGAGAATGGCCGATCCGGCTCATCCGGACGATACTACAAAGTACGATCCGACAAAGCCGTATCAGTACTATGTAGCTATCAAGCGTTCAGACTTTGAACGTGACAAGATGATGACCATTGAGTCTGAGGCAAGCGACAAGCAGGCAAAGGTATCAATGGCTGTCGATCCTGTTCAGTCAGACGCTGACGTTGCCTTCGCAGGCGGCACAAGCTACATCCTGTCAAGACCTATAAGACTTCAGGATTACGTAATCGACACAGAGGATCCGGACGAAACAAGAGATCCGCTT
>JAFQYK010000223.1 GCA_017406485.1 Clostridia bacterium | reverse complement strand
CGAACAGCTTCTCGCTGAGCGTTCTCAATATCGCCAGATCCCTTAAATCACCTGACAAAAGCGTTATGTCCGCCACCTCGCGCGCAAGGTCGGACGAATCCTTCATCGCAACCGCAAGCGCGGGCGAGTCGTTTATGCCGTCACCCACTATTATGACCGTGTGACCATTTTCTTTAAGCTCACTCACAACCCTCGCTTTGTCCTCAGGCAGCACCTGCGCGTTAAATTCGGTTATTCCTGTCATATCTGCGATACGCTTTGCCGCACTTTCGTGGTCGCCGGTGAGCATAATTACGTTCTTTATTCCACTTGCTTTTAATAGTTCAACTGCTTCCTTCGCCTCGTCCCGCGGCGGGTCACTTATACATATTACTCCGGCTATTTTGCCCGCGTATGCAAGATAAATCGCCGTATAACCCTCGCTTTCCTTTTCTATTATTGACTTTTCTTCCACCGTGAGCGTAACACCCTCGTCCTCTATAACAAAATGCTCACTGCCGATTATGGCTCTTTTGCCGTGAAGCGTAGTTACTATGCCGTGCGCCACTACATACTCAACCTCGGCGTGTTCCTCCTCGTGATGAAGTCCCTTATCAAGCGCAGCCTTGACAACCGCCTTTGCAACACTGTGAGGAAAATGCTCCTCAAGACACGCGGCAGTTCTTAAGACCGCATCCGCGTCATATCCGCCAAACGGTATTACCTTTTCCACAACAGGGCAGGCATTTGTCAGCGTGCCTGTTTTATCAAAGAGAATTGTATCGGCGTGGGCGAAACTTTCCAAGTGCTTGCCGCCCTTTATTACAAAACCGCGCGTTGACGCTTCACGCATAGAGCTTATAACGCTTATCGGTGTTGCCAGCTTTATCGCGCACGAATAGTCAACCATCAGTACCGACATTGCCTTTGTGACGTTTCGCGTTAAAATGTACACAAGCGCGGCAAGCCCCAACGAATACGGTACCATTTTATCCGCCATTTTTTCTGCGCGCGACTGTACCGACGCTTTTAAATTCTCGCCGTTCTCTATCATTTCAATTATATGCGATATGCGAGTGTCCTTAGTGGTGTTAATAACGCGGACGGTTATTGAGCCTTCCTCAATTACCGTTCCGGCATAAACCATTGCTCCCTCTTTCTTTTCCGCCGCCAGCGGTTCTCCTGTCATACTCGCCTCATTCACCGTGGCTATGCCATCCGTCACCATTCCGTCAACAGCTATCATACAGCCGTCACGGAAAACAACAAGGTCATCCTTTTTAATATCAATTATCGGTACAAGCTCATTTTTTCCGTCAGTGACGCGCCATACCTTGTCCACTTGTACGGCAAGACTTTTTGCTAAAGCGTCCTTTGTGCTTCGGCGCGTGTATTCCTCTAACAGTTCCGAGATCTTGAGCAGGAATATTATGGAATTAACCTCGCTGTACATTCCCTGTGCAAGCGCCGCCGCTACAGCCGCGCCGTCAAGAAGTGCAACGTCCGCGCGAAAATTCCATATACTTTTGATCGCTTCTTTTATAAAAGGAAACGCCTTTATATATGCCATAAGCGTTCTTATGGGCGAGGGGAAAATAAGCCTGCCTGCAAAACGCATAATCGCCATTTTGATAAGCCTTTTCTTAAACTCCTCCAAAATTGGATTTTTTTCATATGGTATAAGCTCCAAATCACACGCTTTTATGGCTTTTACGCACTCCAAAAGCTCCGGGCGATGCTCCGGTTCATACGTTATAAGTATGCCGCCGTTTACACTCGAAGCCTTTACTGTATGTACATAAGAATTTTTAAGTATATGGTTTTCTATGGACCGCTCCATCTCACGGCTGAAATACTCAGCGCCGCACCGAAGCCTTATTCGTCCCGAAAGCTCATGAACGATCCTGAACTTCATCTTTTTCCTCGTCAGCTATTGTAGAGCGTGCTTCCTTGCAGATATCCTCTGCCTCCTCTTTGATATTCACAGCCGTTGCCTTGGCTTCCGTAAAAAGCTGCATACCCTTGGCAACGCCCGATACGCATACATCGTGCGCCTTTTGACTCTCAATAATCTTCTTGAAGCAGATAACCGCAGCGGCGCCGCCTATAAAACTTAATACTCTTGCATCTTTAAAAAATTTGAAACCCATTTTCCTTCCTCCGTATAACTATTATTAGTTTTCGCTAATAACAGTATATCACAACTACTTTTTGTTGTCAAGGATATTCAGCCTGTCTCCCCTGCCCGATTTTACCATTTCTGATTTCTGCTTGCTATATCCTTACGGAATAATATTTTGAATACCGTTCTCACAAATGGCTGTATGAAGAATAGCTGCGTAAAGAACGCGAACGGGAAATTAAAGCAGACAAGTTTAAGCCAGTTTGCAAGAAGCGTCAGAATATTAAATCCCGCGTAATACGGATAGTACAGCCAGGCGGCAATAAAACTCATCGCCGGACACATCAGGCCCACTGTGGCGCATATTATCGCTGTTTCAAATATTACCGGATGCGTTTCCTTTATATCAAATATTTTTGTTACAAGCCTGAATGACGCCGGACTGCCCATTACCATCTCCAAGGTGTAGGCAAAACAAAATTCTATAACAATTACCGCCCATATAGGCATAAAGCGTCCGAGCATATAAACTCCACCTTGTATGTTTATACCTTCAAGAACACTTGCCGCGCCCCTTAGTCCCATAAAATAGCTGCCGTTTACAACATAAAGGCTGTAAAACACATAGGCGTGTACGGTTATTATTACTGTGATGAGCGCAAATATCATACGCTGAAATTGATTTCTTGGCATATTAATCATCCATCCTTTCACTTCGTTCAAGGACTTGCGAGCTTTGTACAGCAAAGCCGCACAGATGCGAAAGAACTTCGTTCTTTCACACTACTTCCTCCTAAGCACGCAAAAACACACGCTAATACCCCTTAATTGTACCGTAATCAGATTTACATACCGCAGGGTATAACGTGTGTCGTTTGCAATTTGTTTTATTTTATTTTGTTTTGTATTTATATGCAGCTTTATCGTGCATACACGAACACTTCATGTATTTCGTGGTCATAGCCTTCATAAAAACCGGACGGCATACCGAGTATTATTCTCGCGCCCCTGTTGTATAGAACAAGCAGATTATTTTTCTCTTTGTCAAATGTCAAGCCTTCGATTTCGCCCTGCTTAATTACATCACCAAGAGCTTTTTCCTCGGTCACTTTGCATACTGTGCCTTTATCATCTATTACTGTTTTATAGATATGGTCGCACTCATTCTTGTCCGCGTCACCATCATCAGAAGTTATATAATATGCTCCGTCCTGATATGCAATTCCCTGAATAAGCTTCGGCGCCGGTTCCATTTTGATTTTATCCTTATACGCTCCGGTTTTGAGGTCATATCGGTACAGATACTCTCCCGTTTCGTCCATAGCCCACGAACACATAATGACTGTGCCGTTATCCGGATTAACAGCTAAACCGGAACATTCCGTCTGACCGCTTTGCGGTTCAAAGTTAAAGGTGCGTTTTAACTCAAGTGTATTACAGTCATATATGGCTATTTGAATATTGCTCGCCTTGCCGTCAAGGAACAGTTCAACGCCGCAGTAAATCTCATTATTGTACACATCTATATCGCCAATATGATTTACCTCCCGCTCATAACCCTTCTCAAACGGCTTCGTATTCTCTGATACTACATTCCAGTTCTTATCATATTTTGTCAATGTTGTTGAACCGCTCACATAGTAATAATCGCCCTCGCTTGCAACTCCCTGTCTTCCCGCAACCTCGTGTGAGGAAAGCAGTTTATAGGCAGGTTTACCGCATCCTGTCAGTGTTGATAACAGCAATACAAGAACCCCTGCTATCAAACATATTTTCTTTTTCATCATAGTTCATCTCCTTTACTTTATTCTGCTTATAAGGCTATACCGCCCAAATAATGCACATTTTCATAGCCAAGATAGTCAAGGCTTGTTTTTGCCTGCGAGCTTCTTTTTCCTGTGGCGCAGTATACGATTACGGGTGTGGCTTTGTCGGGTATGCGCTCCTTTGCCAATATCTGAACTGCAAGGTATGAAATATTTATCGCGCCGTCAAGGTGGGATTTTTTGTATTCTTCCTCAGTGCGCACATCAACCAGCACCGCGCCGTTTTTCATAAGCTCTCTTGCTTCATCAAGTGTTATTTTTATTACAGGCTTTTTCTCTATCTCGCCCTTGTCATCCTTATTTATAACAGGTGCGCTTTCCTCTGCTTCAATTTTTAATACCGATATGCCGTGAGGTTTTAGTGTCCCCGACATTGTTTTAGTGTCCCCGATTTTAAT
>JAFQYK010000222.1 GCA_017406485.1 Clostridia bacterium | reverse complement strand
TTTGCCAAATAGCCTTAAATGCGAAAAACGGATGCCGGGAGAGAAAATGGCATCCGTTTTTCAGCAGTAAATATATAATTGGAAAGGTTGATGTAAGCTTTAATAAGAAGCTGCAAGGATAAGGAACGGGCCTACGCCCTTAAAATCGTTGTCCCTTACCGGCTCGCTCATATAGTAGTCAAGCGTTCCGTCACGTCTTGTATTGTCCGCGGGGCCGAGGCCTGCAACAGAGCAGCCCTGCTGTATGTATGCGGTGGTGTCGGTTTCCTTTAAAAATTCGCTTATAATTCCGTCAACGGCGTCGTCGCGGTGCTTGCCGTACTCCTCCTCGCTTATATAGCCGAGGCGAATACCCTTTTCAAGCGCGTACGCAAACATACAGGTGCAGGTTGATTCGCGGTAGTTGTCACTACGGCGGTTATCCATAACCTGATACCAAACGCCCTTTTCGTCCTGATACTTTACAACGTTTCCTATAACCTTACGGAAAAGGTTTATAAGCGTTTCTCTGCCGCTGTGGTCAGCCGGGAAAAAGTCAAGCGCGTCCAAAAGCGCCATACAGAACCATCCTACCGATCTTCCCCATACGTTTAATGATCTTCCTGTGTTCGGGTCTGCCCAGAAGATTTCCTTTGACTCGTCACAAGCATGCGCGTACAGTCCGCAGCGCGGCTCGTAGGTTAGCCTTTCTGCGTTCACAAACTGCAAAACTATATCGTCAAACTTTTCGGGGTGGTTCATTTCCTTTGCATACTGTGCGGCAAACGGCTCACCCATAAACAAACCGTCAAGCCATACCTGATTGGGGTATATCTGCTTGTGCCAGTAGGTGCCGGACGGTGTGCGCGGCTGGATCGCAAACTGCGAGGCTAAAAGCTCAATAGCTTTCTTGTACTTCTCCTCGCCTGTTTCGTGCCAGAGGTAGAACAGGTTTTTACCGTTATTTATATGGTCTATGTTTCTTACCTCGGGATTGTAGGTGTTTATCGTGCCGTCGTCATTTATAAAGTAGTTAAATTCCGCCTTTATGTAATCGTTATATCTTTCATCTCCGCATTCCTTGTATACGGCTTCAAAGCCCTTTAGGCAAAGTCCGGCGTCATACTGCCATTTTTTTGAGAGTATCTCGCCGAAATCTTTCATTATTGTATCGCAAAGCTTTTTTGCTATGGGCATAAGTCTTTTTTCCATCTTTTCCCTCCTGTTTTCAGTACATCAATTTTTCATTACATACAGTATAGCAGACACTGACGCAAATTAAAATACTTTTTCTTGCCATTGATTACTGATTTTTAGCAAAATTTAAGCTTAATGATTGTCACGCGTTTTTAAATATAGTATAATTAAACTATATTGAAATAATGGGAGGTTTCGGCTATGGATGAGGTTCAAAAGTGGTCTTACAGGCTTAAGGCCAAGGAAATGGTTGATATTTTGAATTCAAAGAATTTTAACGCGGTTTACGCCGAGGACAGAGATGAGGCAAAGAGGATTTTCCTTGAAATGGTGCCGGAGGGCGCGAGCATTTGTGTCGGCGGCTCGGTAACGCTTAAAGAAACGGGTATTATTGATGAGATTACAAGCGGCAGATATAACTTTTATGACCGCTTCCACACCGAAAGCGTTGCAGCTATGCACGACGTTTACCGCGAAAGCTACAAGGCGGATTTCATAGTTGCAAGCTCAAATGCGGTCACAAAGGAGGGTCAGCTCGTAAACATCGACTGTGTCGGCAACCGCGCAAGTCAGATCGCGTTTGGCCCAAAGAAAGCGATTGTCGTTTGCGGCGTCAATAAGATTGTGGATACTATGGAGGACGGCATTAAGCGCGCGCGTTCGATTGCGCCGCTTAACGCAAAGCGCATACGCCACAAGACGCCCTGCGCAACGGAGGACTGCTGTACCTGTTCAAACTGCGAGGGACAGCCGAGAATGTGCAACTTTATAGGCATTGTTGACGGCTGCTTCCACTTCCCCAAGAGAATTACCGTTATTATGGTTGCAGAGGAGCTGGGTTACTGATGGGTATTTTTAATTCCGATTACTCAAAGCCTGGTGCAGGCGTATCGAAAAATGAGCGCAAGAAAAAGGGCCTTGCGAGGTTTTATGAAATACTTATACGCAAGTTCTGGGATTTGATAAAGCTGAACCTATTATATATAGCAACGCTTTTACCGACCTTTGCAGTTGTGTTTATACTTTCCGGTATGATTACAAACCGCTTGGGTGCAAGTCTTGACAGCCTTATGCAGCTTATGGGCGAAAGCGCCTCGGCTGTTACGGCGGCAAGAGTTTCAATCACAACCGACCTTATTTTCCGCTTCTATATTTCCGCGTTATTCGCGGTGCTTTGGGGCGGCGGGCCTGTTACGGCTGGTTTTGTGTATATATTGAGGTCATATCTCTGGGAGGAGCCGACACACTTTATTAGCGACTACTTCGAGAGAGTGAAGAAGAATTTTAAGCAGTCGATTATTGTATGGATAATTGATGTTATAATGTTTACGCTTTTATGCTACGCATACTTCTTCTACGGCTCGTCCTCGGGTATTCTGTATTATGGAAAGTATGTTGTGCTCGTTATAGCGCTGTTCTACACAATGGTGCATATGTACCTTTACCACCTGCTTGTGACGTATAAAATGTCTATTCCGAAGCTTTACCGCAATGCGGCATTATTTGCAATTTCCGCGCTGCCGTTTACAGTGCTGACGATTTTCGCAGTGGTATTTTTGATGCTCATATGGCCGGCTATCGGCTTTACCGCGACTAATGACGGCATATCGGTGTTCTTCACCACCGCCGCGCTGTTCCTGTGCGTTACTATGCTGTTTGCGGTATGCGGTCTTTATATCGAAAACAACGCAATAACTCAAATCAAAAAATATATAAAGGAAGATGCAGATGTCGAACGGAATGAATGATGTGCTGAATAAGGAGTTCACGGAGGAAATATGGGAGGACGTTAACGGCTACAAGCTGCTTGATAAAATAAAGGTGTTTATAGCCGGAGATTCTACAGCGTGCAACTACCCGCATGAGGGCGATAATAACCGCTATCCGCGCACAGGCTGGGGGCAGGTTTTCGGTGAGGTGTTTGATAACAATGTTCAGGTTGTAAACTGCGCGCTCAGCGGAAGAAGCTCGAAAAGCTTTCTTACAGAGCCGAATTTTGAGTATATTGAGAAGAACATTTCCAAAGGCGATTATCTTATAATTCAATTCGGTCACAACGACTGTAAGGAAAACGACCAGTCGCGATATACGTACCCGAATGGCACGTATGAGGAATGTCTGAAAAGATATATTGACGCTGCAAGAAGCAAGGGTGCAGAGCCGATACTTGCCACCTCAGTCACGAGAAATCTGCCGGAGGATGAAACGCTTATCCCCTACTGCGAGGCTGTCAAGGCATTGGGTGAAAAAGAAAATATACCGGTGCTTGATATTTTTACGCTGTCACATAATCAGCTAATGAATGAACCGGAAAAACACACGCTTATGTATATGAATGTTGAGCCTATGGACAAGCGGTTTACGGGTTACGCGGATTTTAAAAAGTCGCAGTATTATGAAACCGGTGACAAGGACAACACGCACCTTAACATAGACGGTGCGAGATACGTTTCGCGTTTGGCGGCTGATGAGCTTAAACGGCTCAATCATCCGCTTGCAAAGTATTTAAAGGGTTAATAATTTAAGTTTATAATATTAAGGAGGAACAAACTATGAACAACATTCCAAAGGTAAAAATCGGTATAGTTGCGGTAAGCCGCGACTGCTTCCCCGAAAGTCTTTCGGTGAACAGAAGAAAGGCGCTTGTAAAGGCGTACGCCGACAAGTATGACGCGGCGGATATTTATGAATGCCCCGTCTGTATCGTAGAGAGCGAGATACATATGAAGCAGGCTCTTGAGGATATTAAGAACGCCGGCTGTAATGCTCTTTGCGTGTACCTCGGCAACTTCGGTCCCGAGATAAGCGAAACAATGCTCGCGCAGCAGTTTGACGGCCCGAAGATGTTCGTTGCGGCGGCTGAGGAAAATATTGCGACGCTTTCTGACGACCGCGGTGACGCTTACTGCGGTATGCTCAATGCAAGCTACAACTTAAAGCTTCGCGGCGTTAAGGCGTATATCCCCGAATATCCGGTAGGTGACGCGGAGGAGTGCGCTGATATGATTAACGAGTTTTTGCCGATTGCAAGAGCGGTTATAGGTCTTTCGGATTTGAAGATTATTTCATTTGGTCCGCGTCCGTTAAACTTCCTCGCTTGTAACGCGCCTATTTATCAGCTTTATCAGCTTGGCGTTGAGATTGAGGAGAATTCGGAGCTTGATTTGTTTGAAGCGTTCAACAAGCACGAGGGTGACAGCCGTATTCCCGAGGTTGTGGCTGATATGGAAAAGGAATTGGGCGAGGGTAATAAGAAGCCCGAAATTCTTTCAAAGCTTGCTCAGTATGAATTGACCTTGACAGACTGGATTGAGGAGCATAAGGGCAGCAAAAGTTATGTTGCAATTGCGGGTAAGTGCTGGCCGGCATTCCAGACGCAGTTTGGCTTTGTTCCCTGCTATGTTAATTCGCGTCTTACAGGTCGCGGCATACCGGTTTCGTGCGAGGTTGATATTTACGGTGCGCTCAGTGAGTACATAGGTACTTGCGTTTCTGAGGACGCTGTTACGCTTCTTGACATCAACAACTCCGTTCCGAAAGAGATGTATGACGCGGATATCAAGGGTAAGTTTGACTACACGCATCACGATACATTTATGGGCTTCCACTGCGGCAACACCTGCTCAACAAAGCTCGCTGCGTGTTCAATGAAGTATCAGAAGATTATGGCGCGCTCGCTGCCTGTTGAGGTTACGAACGGTACCTTGGAGGGCGATATTGCACCGGGCGACATCACTTTCTTCCGTCTGCAGTCAACGTCTGACGCTAAATTACGCGGCTATATCGCAAACGGCGAGGTTCTGCCTGTTGCGACGCGTTCGTTCGGTTCAATCGGTGTGTTCGCAATTCCCGAGATGGGACGCTTCTACCGTCACGTATTGATTGAAAAGAATTTCCCGCACCACGGCGCGGTTGCGTTCGGTCACCACGCAAAGGCACTTTATGAGGTGTTCAAGTATGTGGGCGTGCCGGTTGACGAGATCGGTTATAATCAGCCTAAGGGTACACGCTATCCAACAGAAAATCCGTGGGGTTAAGAATATGAGCTATTATATTGGAATAGATTTGGGAACGTCATCGGTTAAGATGCTGATGGCGGACGAAAACGGCAACGCGGTTAAGTCCGTGACAAAGGAATATCCACTCTACTTCCCCCAAGACGGTTGGTCGGAGCAAAAACCCGAGGATTGGTGGAGAGCTGTTAAGGAGGGTATGGCTGAGCTGACTGACGGCAGCGATAAATCGCTTATTAAGGGTATCTCGTTCGGCGGTCAGATGCACGGTCTTGTTATTCTTGATGAAAACGATGATGTTATTCGTCCGGCGATACTTTGGAATGATGGACGCACACAGGGCGAGGTTGACTATCTTAATGGCGAGATTGGCAAGGATAAGCTGTCGGAGTACACTGCGAATATCGCCTTTGCAGGCTTTACAGCGCCGAAGATTTTGTGGCTTCAAAAGAACGAGCCGGAGAATTTCAAGCGCATTAAAAAGATAATGCTGCCAAAGGACTATATCGCGTATATGCTCACCGGAGTACATTCAACGGACTATTCGGACGCTTCGGGTATGCTTTTGCTTGACGTTAAAAACAAGTGTTGGTCTAAGGAAATGCTTGATATTTGCGGAATAGATGAAAGCGTAATGCCAAAGCTTTTTGAAAGCTATGAGGTTACGGGGACACTAAAAGAAGAAATTGCCGCTGAGCTTAGTCTTAGTGGGGACACTAAAGTTATCGCAGGTGCAGGTGACAACGCTGCGGCGGCTATAGGTACGGGGACAGTAAAACACGGTCAGTGTAATATCTCTTTAGGCACATCAGGTACAGTGTTTATCTCACAGGATACATTTTCCGTTGACGACAAAAACGCGCTCCATTCCTTTGCTCACGCGAACGGTAAGTATCACCTTATGGGCTGTATGCTTAGTGCGGCGTCGTGCAACAAGTGGTGGCTTGAGGAAATTTTAAATACAAAGGACTATGCGGGCAGTCAGAGTGATATTAAGGAGCTTGGCGAGAATAATGTGTTCTTTCTCCCCTACCTTATGGGTGAGCGTTCACCGCACAATGATCCCGACGCGCGCGGTGCGTTTATCGGCATGAGTATGGATAACACGCAGGCGGATATGACGCAGGCGGTTCTGGAGGGCGTTGCGTTCGGGCATCGCGACAGCGTTGAGGTTGCGAGAGCGCAGGGTATTACGATAAACCGTTCAACTATCTGCGGCGGCGGCGCAAAGAGCCCGCTTTGGTGCAATATTGTGGCAAATATAATGAATATGGAAATCGTTACTCTCGAAAAGGAGGAGGGTCCGGCTATGGGCGGCGTGATGCTCGCGGCAGTTGGCTGCGGCGAGTATAAGGACGTTTACGAGGCGGCTGAAAAGCTTGTTAAGACAAGCAAGACCTATTCCCCCGACCCCGTTATTGCGGCGAAGTATGAGAAGAAATACGAGAAATTCAAAAGGTTCTATCCTGCTTTAAAGGATATATTCAAAATGTAGAGCTGATACAAATTTAATATGCCCCCAAAAGACGGACGCTTTTGGGGGCATATTTTTTATTATAAAGAAAGAGAAAGCTTTTTTAGACTTATTCGTAATCCTGATATTCAAGAGAGATGTTGTCTATATAGTATTCCATTTTATTTGTTGTGTTCGCGTTTTTATCCATATAGATGTTGAAATACAGATTGCTTAAATCAATACCTGTCGGATAATTCGGGTTGCTTTCACCGTCGGAGGCTGCAATCGTGAACGGCTTTTTATTGAGTATAGCCATATCGCTGTCACGGTTGTAGAGCGTGGTGGTGATTGTTTCATTCACAAGGTCAATGTCGGCCACAATTCTGAACCACTTATTTGCCATTGTGCTGTTCTTGTCAAACTGGGTATTGTCACCGTTTACGCGCGTGTTCGTAGCGGTAAACATATTCATCTGACACCAGTTCTTATATACGCCCCAGCGCACAAAGCGCGTCTGGTCTGCCGCGTTGTTTCCTGCGTTTGCCGTGCTTGTCGCAAGGTCAAAGAAAGAATAGTCGGACGGCATATAATCGGTTTTTTCCATAAGGAAATCATAGCTGAACTTGATTGACTTTGTATTGGCAAGGCTTGTGCCGTTTCTCAAAAGGCTCTTTAAATCAAAGCTTACGCCTACGTTCTTCGCAACCGTTTTGCCCTCGTCCTTTGTAAGCTTGTAAACCTTGTCACCCGATGTGCCGAGATTTGCCGTTTCGCTGTCCGTAACGGTGTAAAGCGATGCGGTAAAGCCGTCAGCCGTGGTTACTGTGGGTGTCAATGCCTCAAAGTCACCGTCAGTAACGGTTATTGTTTCCATTTTGCTGATATTTACGTCATACGTTACCGTGTTACCCTTTGCGCCGGTTATTTCCTTTGGCTCGGTTGTGATGTTGTATTCTGCGTTTTCGGCAGTCGGATAAATCGTGTAGCTGCCGACGGGGATATTTTCCATTGTGTACGATTTGCTTGTTTCACCGGCCGGTACGGTCACGGTTTCTGTCTTTATAACCGCACTGTCTTTCTTTACCGCAAGCGTCACCGTCTGTGCGCTGTCAGACGCCTTGGCAAGGTTTACGCTGCCGCTAACGGTGAATACATTTTCCGTGTCTCTTGTCGGTGTGATGTTGAATTCTATCGACTTTTCAGCGCCGATTTTCGTATCGTCAGCCTTTCTCGCGTACAGCTTGACGGTTGTCTTTATAGCGTTTTCGCCGTATGCCGGACGGATAAGCGTTATTTTTGTCTTATCATCGTTTACGAGAGCAAATTCGCTGTCGCTTTCCCAATAGAACTCGTAACCGGCGGGTGCTGAGGGAAGTGTGATTTCATTCGTTGAACCGTCGCTTGTGTCTATTGTTGTATCGGCTATTACGCTGTTTACTCCGTCATAATTTGAGCTTACCTTTGCAGGATCCCAGTTGTCAGCGCCCTTGGTAAAGGTAAACGGATTGTAGCGGAGCATTGTCCACTCATTCAAAATCGTGCCCTTTGTACGCTTTGAGGTGTCAACCGCCGCGCCGGTATCGTCAACGCTGCCGTATTCCTTAAAGCGCGCGTCCTCTGCCTTGTTGCCGCTCATATTTGTCCAGCCTGCGTCCTTTATAAGGAGCGTGCTTGTGTTTAGCTTGCTGTGGTTTATCGTGGTGTTAATGTATGCCGCCGCAACATTCTCGCCCCACGGTCTGCCGAGGTCGCCGGCTGTCGCATACGGTGTTCCGTCTATGGTGCAGTTGTAGAACAGGTAGCCGTCCGAGGTAGCCGGATTTGCCGGCGCGGTAATTGTCGCGCTCTCGCCGCTGCCGTTGTTGCTGTTTCCGGCGTTGGTGAAAAGCGTACAGTTGTCAAATACCGCTGTCGCGCTGCCGCAGATGTAGTCTGTTGTGCCGCCTATGGTACAATCCTTGAAGTATATTCTGCCGGTGTTTATTCCCATTGTGTCCTGAGTGGAAATAATTTCGCAGTTTATAACCTGCACACGGTCAGCCGAGGAATGGAACGCCGCGCTTCTCTCACGCGGGCTGGAGCTTACGCCCTTGTAATCAATGATTGTTCTTGTTTTAAGATAGTCGTTTATATAATCGTCTGTTTTTCCCGCTTCCTTTTGCTCCGTAATCCAGTCAAGCCTGTGGAACATACTGTTGTTTGTGTCGGGGTCAACGCCCGTTATATCGGTAAGCTCCTCGGTGGTGTAGTAACGGTTATAGGAGTTTTCAAGCGTGATATTTTCAGCTGTGAAGTTGTTTGCGTTTTTGCTTACCTTTAACGCTGCACCCCAGTCTGACGGGCGGTAAGACTCTCCGTCACCGATTGCGCCCTCGTCATAGTAGCCGCTTGCGTTACAGCTATCGTAAAGCGAGCCCATACCGTAGTACCACGTAATCTTAGCTTCGCCCTCCGTACCTGCTTTCTTTCTGATTGTCACATACGGTTTGTTTACAACGACCTGCTCACGGTATACGCCGGGCATAAGGTCAATGTAAACTCTGTCACTTTCGCTTGCCGGTGTGGTTGTTATTGAAGCAAGCGCCGCTGTTACGGTGTCATATTTTGTGCTGCCTATGTACGCGCCCTTTGCATTCGGGTCGGGCGTGGTATCGGGCTGCGGTGTACTTGTCGGATTTGGTGTGCCTGTCGGCTGCGGAGTTTCCGCCGCGCCGGTTGTCACGAGTTCTGCGCCGACGAATGAACCCTTTGAACCGGCAACATATGTATAATACGTTTCGCCTTTCTTTACATCAAGGCTCAGCGATTTATTTTCAACATCACCCGAGGTGTTTTTATAATACGCAGCCGTTCCTTCCGCTGCAGTCTTGTTCTCCTTTACGCCTTCCTTTGTAATACATAATTCCTTGTTGCTTCCGAGTTTGTATACATATATCGTAAACGTGCCGTCAGCCGGTGCGACATATTTGAATGCCGTACCGGAAGCCGTTCCCGAGCTGCCCGCCCACGAGCCGTTGTTGGCGGATGATATGTAATTTGTAAAGCTCTTGCCGTCTATTGTAATGGCTGACTGGCCGCTTGAAGATACGTCAAACAGAAGCGAAAGACCGTTCATAACAAGGTCGCCTGTCTTTTTTGCGCTGTCGTCTGACGAGCATACCCAGGAATTGCCAAGCTGCGGTATTTCGGTTGGCTCCGGTGTTTCTGTCGGCTCTACCTCAGGTGGGTCTGTCACTGTCGGAACAGCCTTGTACTCCGGTACTGTTTCAACTCCGCAAAGCGGCTCCATTTCACCCTCGCCCGAAAGCTTTTTCCAAAGCATAAGCTTTGAGGACGGAATGTCCTCTACCTGCTGCAAGGTAACACCGTTTGTGAGCTTTACGTCATACGTGTTTACCCTTACAAGCGCGTTGTTTTCATATACGGATTGGATAAGCACCGCGTCCTGATTTTCCGTGCCCTTTATTGTCACCATTCCGTTTGAATATGTCATACTTACCTTGTCATTATCGCCGCCGGAAAGGTCTATTGTATATTCCTCGCCATCGGCTGCGCTGAAAGTGAGCGCTTTTATTGTGTTGTTATATTCGGCAGTAACGGTATTACCCTCGCTGTCACGAACAGCCGCGTTTTCTATGCCGTCCGCGCGGACTGACATTTCGCCTGTCTGTGCCGCCTTGATTTTAGCAGCGAGCACATCACCGTTCTCCCAAACGCAGTCTACAGTCGCGCCGCCGCGAGCTTTAAGACCGGTATAATGTCCACTCTGCCACTTGTCGGGGAGCGCGGGTAAAAGGTCAATTGCGCCGTCGTGGCTCTGCATAAGCATTTCGATTATGCCCGAGGTCGCGCCGTAGTTTCCGTCTATCTGGAAGTTCGGGTGCTGGTCAAAGAGGTTCGG
>JAFQYK010000221.1 GCA_017406485.1 Clostridia bacterium | reverse complement strand
GCCTGCAACAAGTCCGAATGCTATACCGGCGAGAGCCGAGTGCGAGGTCGCGTCACCTATGGCGCTGAGCCGCTTTAAAACAATAGTCGTGCCGATAAGCGGCGCAATAAGCGCGATTATTGCCGCCGCAAGAAAGGCGCGGAGCATAAAATCATATTCAAATATATTTCCCATAATGTTTCACCGTACCGAAAAACAGCGTTTCTCACTTGTGATGGTGTTTCCTCCTTCCTGCGAATATATCGTTGACTTCCTCCAAGGTAAGGTTGTTTTTGCTCACAAATTCACCGTTGCCGTGCTCGCAGAAAATCAAAAGTTTTGTTGCAACCTTGACAAGCTCAGGGGTGTTGTGGTTTGTCATAATTATCGTCATACCCTGCTTGTTGAGATTGGTGAGAATATCGTTTATCGCATTTGCGTTAGCCGCGTCAACGCCGGCTGTCGGCTCGTCAAGGAGCAGCAGCTCCGGCTCGGCTATAAGCGCGCGCGCGATAAATACGCGCTGCACCTGACCGCCCGACAGCTTGCCTATCTGCCGCGTTTCAAAATCTGCCATACCGACCTGCTCCAGAGCTGCCCTTACCCTTGCCCTGTCCTCTTTTGTATAGCGGCTCAGAAGTCTTTTTTTGCCGTAGAGGTTGGCGATAACCACCTCCCCCACCGTAGCAGGGAAGGACTTATTAAAGGCGTTCGCCTTTTGTGAAACGTACCCTACGCGGCGAATGTCCTTAAATGTATTCAAGTCCTCGCCGAAAAGCGTTATGCTGCCCTTTTGCGATGGTAAAAGCTTTAATATCAGCTTGATGAGCGTTGATTTACCCGCGCCGTTCGCGCCGATTATTCCGAGAAAATCACCCTTGTTTAGCGTAAACGAAACATCACGCAAAACTGCCGCGTCGGGGTATTCAAAATTTAAATTATCTATCTTTAATATTTCTTCCATTTAGTTCAGTCCTTTTTTGAGCTGTTCCAGATTTCGCTGCATTATGGTAATATAATCTCTGCCCTCGCTGTCGCCCTCAAAGGTGTAAAGCTCCAGGGCTTCTATGCCGGCTTCCTTCGCAGCCGCCTTTGCGATTTTATCACCCTCCAATGGGTCATAGAAAACTGCCTTTGCGCCGCTTTGCTTTATCTCGTCCACAAACTGCGCCATCTGCGCGGGCGACGGATCGCTCTCGCCCGATATACCCTCTAAAGCAATTTGCTCCATACCCCAATCATTACACATATAAGCATATGCGCCATGAGTTACAAATAATTTTTTTCCTGCAAGACCGGCTTCACGATATTCTGCTCCAAGATTATCAATTTTCTCCATATAGCTTGTATAATTATCATTATAATACTGCTCGTTAGTCTTGTCTATCTCTGAAAAAGCTGAGCAAATATTTTGCAGCTCTCCTGCTGCGCCCGCATAACTAAGCCAAACATGAGGGTCGCCTATATAAGGATCACTTTTTACGGAAGCACATACCACTTTGACGCTTTTTGGTAATGTTTCAGCAACATCCTTTGCCCAATCGTCCATGCCATATCCGTTATATATAAACATATCAGCTTTACTTATCTTCGCTATATCCGCCGCCGTAGGCTCAAACTCGTGCGGCTCGGTTCCGACGGGTACTATGCTCACTACGTCGGCCTTATCCTGTGCGACAGCCTTTGCAAAGCCCTGCATTGCATAAAAGGTGGTGTACACCTTAACCTTGCCGCTCTCGCCGTCCGGCTTTGCGCCGCACGACGATAATAGCAGCGATAAAATTAGAAATAATGGTAGTATTCTTTTCATTTTCTTCTCCTTACTTCGCATCAAACCAGCTATGACCTACCGACATATCCACTTTGAGCGGAACGCGCAGCTCCATTGCGCCCTGCATTTCCTCGCTCAAAATCTTCTTCACCTCGTCAACCTCGTCCTCTGCGGCTTCAACGATAAGCTCATCGTGTACCTGCAGAATAAGGCGAGATTTGAGGTTCTCGCTTATCAGTCTTTGGTCAACTCGCACCATTGCAAGTTTAATAATATCCGCCGCCGTTCCCTGTATCGGGGTATTCAGTGCGACACGCTCACCAAACTGACGAATATTGTAGTTCGGGGATTTTAATTCGGGGATATAGCGGATACGGTTCATCATCGTCTTTACATATCCGTCCTTTTTCGCCTGCTCCTTAATCTCCGACATATAATTCCTCACGCCGTGGTACTTTTCAAGGTAGCTGTCAATATACGCCTTTGCCTCCTTAACGCTTATATGCAAATCCTGCGCGAGTGAAAACTCGCCTATGCCGTAGACAATACCGAAATTGACCGCCTTTGCGCTGCTGCGCTGCTGCTTTGTCACCTCGCTAAGCGGTATACCCAAAACCTGCGACGCTGTTACAGCGTGAATATCCTCGCCGTTTTTAAAGGCGTTTATCATAGTTTCATCGTTCGCTATATGCGCCAAAACACGAAGCTCAATCTGCGAATAGTCCGCGTCAACAAGCGTATAGCCCTCCTTTGCAACAAACATTTTACGAATTTCACGACCTAATTCTGTTCTGGTCGGTATGTTCTGCAAATTCGGCTCCGTTGAGGAAAGCCTGCCCGTCACCGTTACCGTCTGCGTAAATACCGAGTGTATGCGGTGCGTTTCGGGGTTTATGACCGCGCGTAAGCCGTCGCAGTACGTGCTCTTTAATTTGGTAAGCTGGCGGTACTCCATTATCAGACCTATTATCGGGTGCTTATCCATCAGCTTTTCAAGCACGTCAACATTTGTCGCGTAGCCTGTTTTTGTCTTTTTGACGGGCTTTAGCTCTAATTTCTCAAACAGTATTACGCCAAGCTGCTTCGGTGAGTTTATGTTAAACTCCTCGCCAGCCATTTCGTATATCATAGCTGTCAGTTTGTCAATCTGCGTGCCGAGCGTTTCGGCGAACGCTTTAAGCTGTCCGTCGTCCACCAAAAAGCCGTTTATTTCAAGATGTGCGAGAACCTCGACAAGCGGCAGTTCTATTTCGCGGTATAATTGCGTTTGTCCGTTTTCTTCTATCTTCTTATTTATTCGCGTGTTCAGCGCGCCCAATGCTACGGCGCATTTTGCGAGGTATTCCGTATCGTCCGGCTCGTCCTCGTCAAGAAGCGAAAGCTGCTTTGCCTGCGGCTTGTCAATCACAACGCCGAAATACTCATTCGCCAAATCCTCAATCTCGTATTTGCTCTTTGCAGGGTCAACAAGGTATGCCGCTATTGCAGCATCGTCCGTGATATTTTTTATATCAACCTTGCCGTTTAGCTTTACAATCGTTTCCTTTGCGTCAAAGAGGATTTTTCCGATTGTTCCGTCTTCAAGAAGCCGTTTTATCTCGCTTGCATTTTCGCATACATACCCCTTTTTACCGTCGGCGTACGCAATTGACGCAATTTCCTTCCCCTCAAAAGAAATAATTACGGGAACTGCGCCGTTTACATTTATGCTGCTTACTTCATCAAACGAAAAGCCTTCAAAAATATCCTCCTCCACAAGGTTGCTGACGCCTGATTG
>JAFQYK010000220.1 GCA_017406485.1 Clostridia bacterium | reverse complement strand
TGTGCAGAAAGGACTCGTATTCGCCGTGTATGTCACTCATAAAGTGTTCTGTCAGCTTAGGCAGCTTCTGCTTTGCCTGCAGCCGGATAATTTCCTTTGAAGCCGCCTTTACGGTGGGGTACTGCTGCGAGAGCAGGCTTAAATAATCAATATCGTAACTCATAAATACCGTCCTTTCATATATAAATTAAACAATAAAACCTACAAGCAATGCCGCTATAACGCTTACGCAGGCGGCGGTCATAAGCCCTCCGCCAAAGAGCGCCGCAACAAGCGCCGCAGCGCAGCCTGCCGCGGAAGCCCAAATTGAACCCGTCGAAAAGAAAATCGCGGGGAAGGTCATAGCGCCTAAAACGGCGTATGGTACATAGTACAAAAACGATTTGAGCCATACCGACTTAATTTCCTTGCGGAAAACCGTAAACGGCAGCGCGCGTATAATGTACGTAACAGCCGCCATAACGAGTACATAAATTCCTGTCTTCATTCGTCATCCCTCCTCGGAAAGAAGGTCGCGCCAAGAGCTGACGCAAGCACTGCGGCGATAATAACCGCCCAGCCTGACGAGATAAACGGCATAAGGAAATACATAACGCAGCTTGCCGCTACTGCGACGGTAAGAACAAAAACAACCTTTTTATCCTTCTTTGCCGCCGGAATAATAATAGCGATAAACATAGCGTAAAGCGTTATACCCATTGCGTTTGCCAGCGGCGCGGGGAGCAGGTTGTTTATATACGCGCCCAAAGCCGTACCGAGCGCCCAGCCGACATAAGGCACCGCTATAAGTCCCGCCATATACGCAAAGGTGATTTTATGCGCCGTTGTTGAAGCGACTGCAAATATTTCGTCCGTTACGCCGAACGCCATTATAAGCCGTTTCCAGAGCGGCATATTTTGTGTTTTCTGCGTAAGCGAGAGCGACATAAGCATATACCTTAGATTTATAACAAACGTCGTAACGCCCATTTCCATATATGTGCCTGCTGCGCCGATTATATTTACACCTGCGAACTGTCCCGCCGAGGTGAGATTTGTCATTGAAATTATAATAGCCCAGATGGGCTCAATACCTGCCGCAACGGCGAGCATACCGAACGAAAACGAAACGGGTATGTAGCCGAGCGCGATAGGGAGCGAGTCAAGCGCTCCGTTTTTAAAATCCTTTATCCTTGATGAACTCATACTTTTCTCCATTATAAATTACTAACTTATATTATACCGTAAAACACGGTCTAAATCAATACATAAAATACCAAAAGCAATGTATTTTTTAGACACGATTAACAAACATTAAGAAAAACACAAAAATGCATTGACAAAAAAATAACAATCATATATAATAAACCTAAAGATTGATAAATAATTAACGATAAATATTTAACAATCTAAATTTTAAGGAGGAAAATAAGATGGCTGAAATAAATGTAGAAGAAATGATAAACGGCTATGTGGAAAAGGCGCAGACGGCTCTCAAGGAATTTATGACGCTCGACCAGGAGCAGGTGGACAACATAGTTAAGGCTATGACGCTTGCCGGTCTTGATAAGCATATGCTTCTTGCGAAAATGGCAGTTGAGGAAACGGGCAGGGGAGTGTACGAGGATAAGATTACTAAAAATATGTTTGCAACCGAGTACATTTACCACTCAATCAAGAATGAAAAGACGGTAGGCGTAATCGCGGAAAACGACCTTGAGGACTACGAGATAATTGCTGAACCCATAGGCGTTGTCTGCGGTGTAACGCCGGTTACAAACCCGACCTCGACAACACTGTTTAAGGCGATAACGTGTATTAAGACGCGTAACCCGATAATCTTCGGCTTCCACCCCGCGGCGCAAAAGTGCAGCGCGGAAGCGGCAAGAATAGTGCTTGAAGCGGCGGTAAAGGCAGGCG
>JAFQYK010000219.1 GCA_017406485.1 Clostridia bacterium | reverse complement strand
GGACTTAACGACACGCAAAGCGGAGTTTTGCGTATCGTGTTCCGCATAGCCGATGATAAGGGCCTGCTTCTTCTCGATTTAAAGGATTTACGCAGTATGATACAGCACGTCGGCGACAATGCCTCCGAGTACAAGCTGCGCTACGGCAATGTGTCGCCGCAGACAATCGGCACAATACAGCGCGCTCTTTTAACGCTTGAGGACGAGGGCGGCGAGATATTCTTCGGTGAGCCTATGCTCGAAATATCCGACTGGTTTGACTGGGACGAGAATGGCAGAGGTATAATGAATATCCTGGAATGTCAAAAGCTGTTCCAGCATCCGCTTCTGTATTCAACCTTCCTTTTATGGATGTTGTCGGAGCTTTATGAGATACTTCCAGAAGCAGGTGATTTGGACAAGCCAAAAATTGCTTTCTTCTTTGACGAAGCACATTTGCTATTTAATGACGCGCCAAAGGCGCTCGTTGAGAAAATCGAGCAGGTTGTGCGTCTTATCCGTTCAAAGGGCGTAAGCGTGTGGTTTATATCGCAGAACCCGTCCGACATACCCGAAAGCGTATTAGGTCAGGTCGGAAACCGCGTACAGCACGCATTAAGAGCCTACACGCCAAACGAGCAGAAGGCGCTTAAATACGCCGCAAATTCTTTCCGCGCCAACCCCGCGTTTGACACGGAAAAGGTGCTGCAGGAGCTTGAGGTAGGTGAAGCAATCGTTTCGGTGCTTGATGAAAAAGGCGTACCTATGATGGTTGACAGAGCAAATATCCTGCCGCCGAGAAGTTCAATGGCTGCAGCAGACGGCTCGGTAATATCGCAGACAATAAACCAAAGCCCGCTTTTAAACAAGTACAGTGAAATGGTTGATCGTGAGTCGGCATATGAAATTTTGACCGCACAGCACGAGCAGGCGGAAAGAGAAGCGGCCGAAGCTAAAGAAGCTGAGGAAGAAGCAAAGAGACAGGCAGCCGAAGCCAAGGAAGCAGAAAAGCAGCGCATAGCCGCTGAGAAAGAAGCGGCAGCGGCTGAAAAGGCGGCGGCAAGACAAGCCGCGCAGCAGACGAGAACCACCACAGCGTCGTCACGCAAGCAGACAACGATGTTTGACAAGGTGCTAAGCTCAGCCGCGAACACAGTTGGCCGCGAGGTGGGAAGAAGCCTCATCCGCGGCATACTCGGTAATCTGATAAAGTAACCATAAGAAAAACATACAGAAAAAAACATACAGAACAAACCAAGGGGGATTATTTAATGAAGAACAAAAAGAAGTTGGCGTTCGCAATCGGAACGGTTTTATTTGTCGTGCTGATGGTCGTATTGTCAATGGTAACACAGAGAACGATTGATCCGGAAAACTATCAGCCGGCAGTTTACTCGACAATTTTCGCGCTTTTGCCGCCGGTAATCGCCATAGTTCTCGCACTTATCACAAAGGAGGTTTATTCCTCGCTGTTTATAGGTATAGTGACCGGTGCATTCCTGTACGCAAACGGCAATCCTGAGCTGTCACTCAATACAATGCTGTTTAACGAGGAGGGTGGTATGATTACCAAGCTTGCTGATAGCTGGAATGTCGGCATACTTGTGTTCCTTGTAATTCTCGGTGTGCTTGTCGCACTGATGAATAAGGTAGGCGGCAGCGCGGCGTTCGGTCAGTGGGCTTCAAAGCACATTAAGTCACGCGTAGGCACACAGCTTGCGACGATTGGTCTCGGCGTGCTTATCTTCATTGACGACTACTTTAACTGCCTTACGGTTGGCTCGGTTATGCGCCCTGTTACAGACCGTCAGAAGATTTCAAGAGCAAAGCTTTCATATCTTATAGACGCGACCGCCGCGCCGGTATGTATTATCGCGCCGGTGTCGAGCTGGGCGGCGGCTGTTACGTCCTCAGTTCCCGAAGGCAGCGGTATAAACGGCTTTGCAATGTTCTTAAACACAATTCCTTATAATCTCTATGCTATACTTACTATTATAATGATGATAGTATTAGCTGTTATGAAATTCGATTTCGGCCCGATGAAAAAGCACGAAATAAACGCGATGAACGGCGACCTGTTCACAACAGATGCCCGCCCCTATGGCGAGGTAAGCCAGGAGAAGACAAGTCCAAACGGCAGAGTTATTGACCTTGTATTCCCTGTAATTGTGCTTATAATCTGCTGCATAATCGGTATGGTATACACAGGCGGTTTCTTTGAGGGTGTAAGTTTTATTGACGCCTTTGCAGATGCTGACGCGTCCGTAGGCCTTGTACTCGGCAGCACAGTAACGCTCGTTATAACGTTCTGCTTCTATATGATAAGAGGTACAATAACCTTTAAGGAGTTCGCTGCTTGTATTCCTGAGGGATTTAAGGCGATGGTTGCGCCGATACTTATATTGACGCTTGCCTGGACGCTTTCGGGTATGACAGGACTTTTGGGCGCAAAATTCTATGTTCACGACCTTGTAGAAGCATCAGCCGGCGCGGTGCAGATGTTCCTTCCGGCTATTATCTTTGTTGTCGCGCTGTTTTTGGCCTTCTCAACGGGTACAAGCTGGGGTACGTTCGCTATCCTTATCCCGATTGTATGCCACGTCTTTGGCAGCGCTGACACATATCAGATGCTGGTTATATCAATCTCAGCCTGCCTTGCAGGCGCTGTTTGCGGCGACCACTGCTCGCCGATTTCCGATACAACGATTATGGCCTCGGCAGGCGCGCATTGTGACCACGTAAACCACGTATCAACGCAGCTTCCGTATGCGCTTACCGCAGCAGCCGTGTCGTTTGCAGGCTATATATTAGCAGGCGTGCTTGGTTATACATTAGGCACAGGTATTGCTATGATTGCCACGCCTGTATCAATAGCGATTTTGATAGTTACGCTTGTTGTTATAAAGAAGCAAACAGCAAATAAATAATTGACAAACACGCCTTTTGGGTGTATTATAAATATGCTCCGCTTGCCGGAGTATATGGGGGTGTAGCTCAGCTGGGAGAGCGCTTGCTTCGCATGTAAGAGGTCAGGGGTTCGATCCCCCTCATCTCCACCAATTTCACGCAGCTTCACGCACCTAACGAATTTTTTTCCGACCTTGCGTACACCAGTACGCGGCGGTCGGCAAAAAATCCGTTATGCACGCAAATCTGCGCGAAATACTCGTAACGCGACGGCTTTGCAAGCGCACGTTCCGAACAAAAATCTAACCGAAATGCCGTATAGTATGCGGCGGTCGGAAAAAATCTGTTATGCACGCAAATCTGCGCGAAATCAACGTGGAATTACAAACCGTACATAGGAAAATCCTTTGTACGGTTTTTTCTTTTGTTATCTTGAAATAAACAGTGAAACATGATATACTTATTACAGTCAAAGAAAAGGAGGGAGATGCCGTGTATACTGTTGACCTGCACAACCACACAATATTCAGCTATGACGGGTCAAACACGCCGGAGGAAATCATTGAGAACGCAATAAACGCGGGCGTGGACGTTATCGGCATTACCGACCACCAATTCTCAATCGGCGAAAAAAACCTTCCTATATATTACAGACACATTCAGCATTGTAAAATTAAATACGCCGATAGGATACGCGTATTATGCGGCTTAGAGATAGGCACGCGTCCCTCGCCGCCGGAAAATCTGCCGAAAGCAACAGAGATGTTTGACTACGTCCTGTTTGAAAGCCTTGACGATCCGCGCGCAATGGATTTTTACGAGTTTCTGGAGTGGCGCAGGCAGTTTAAGTGCAAAGCGGGACTTGCCCATTGTGACATTTTTAGGCTCGCCGAGAGGTACGGTGTTGATATTTTCAAGATAATGCGTGACTATGACATCTTCTGGGAGCTGAACACATCGGGAAACTACATATATTATTATGACTTTCTGACTAACCTAAAGAAGCAGAAGCTCGTCAAGGAAAGCGGTATAGCTGTTTCCGTAGGCTCTGACACGCACTTTATAGCAGAATACCGCAAGAAACAGATACGCCGCGCCAATGAATTATTACAAACCTTAGGAATACCGCTCCCGTGACATACACGGGAGTTTTTTATTCTACGCAAAATGCCGAAACACAGTTATATCAAAAATCTGTTTTACCGCTTTCATTTGTAGTTTTTGCACTAAAACACTGTTTTACTTTGCACATATCTTACAAACGAAAAAAATTTCTTCAATAAATTTTGCAAAAGTTTTAAGAAAAAAATTAACCTTTAAATCGCATACCTACGCTGTTCGTAGCAATTTCTTCACAACTTCTTAAAAATTTGTAATAAATTTGTAATATCTTTCGTTGTTTTCACCATAAAACGCCCAAGATATAGACTTTTTTCAAAAAAAATGTCAACATTTTGTGGGCGTCAACTTTTTTATGTAAACAACAAATGTAAATAAATGTAAATTTAGTATACAAAAAATCGTAATATTTCAGTAAAATTACGGCGATATTTCAGTAAAATTACGCTTGTGTAACAAAAAGAATACAAAAATTTTAAGAAATTTAACATTTTTAACTCCGAAAAGGTTGACACCCGGTTTTTTTAGTGTTACAATACACTCGTCGCCGGGAAAAGAAAGGCGGCACAGAAGAAGAAAGTACACGTAGATAACCTGAATACAGGTAGAACTCATAGGACACAATCTTTTGGTAAAGGAGAGATATGATCTTGAATAGCGTAACGAAAAAGATTCTCTTATCTGTTATATCATTATCGGCTGTTCTCGGCACGTCGGCGCTTGCAGCCGATTTGAGCGGCTGGGCTGTATCTGATTATCAGCAGGCCAACGAGGCCGGACTTGTTTCATATGATGTTGTTGCGAACAACCTTCACGACAGCATAACACGTGAGGAGTTCTGCGGACTCGCAGTTAACCTTTATGAAAAGCTCACGGGTGAGGATATGATAGTACCGTCTGTTTCGCCGTTTAGTGACACTGATTCAGTAGCGGTATCGCAGGCATATATGTATGGTATTGTTTCGGGTACAAGCGAGGATACCTTCACTCCCGACAGACTGGTAACAAGACAGGAAATGGCTAAGATGCTCGTAAGCACACTTACGGCAAGCGAGGTTTCCTTCAACCTTTCAGACGGATATGAGGACTCATATGTAATTGATTCCTTCGGCGACTCATACGAGGTTAGCTCCTGGGCTAAGCCGGCAGTAATCACAATGCTTAACTACTCACTTATGAGCGGCTACGACGAGGAAAGCTTCAATCCCCTCGGTTCAACAACAAGAGAGCAGGCAATCTCAAGCGTAAACCGTTCATATAATAAGTTCAGCGACACAGATTATTCACTTGAGCTTCCCGAGATTACACTTCCCGAAGAGGGCGCTGAAATTGAAGAAGGCGACTTCGCAGTTGAGTGGACACCGATTGATAATGCATATGCGTACCACGTAATCATTAAGGATGAGAATGCTGAATCTGTACTTCTGCAGGATGTATACGATGGATGCAGCGTAGTAATTGAAGGCGGTTCACTCAGAGTCGGCAGAAATTACGCTATAACAGTAGGCGCGGTTCTGATGGACGGCAGCGAGGTTTACAGCCTTCCGGTTGACTTCAGATACAAGGAAAAGGCTCCGCTTGCAAACGACGAGTTTATAGCTGAAAATCCGGCGGCAGGTTCACTTATCGACACTGCAGACGATTATCTCGGCGTACCGTACCTCTGGGGCGGCACAACACCTTCGGGCTTTGACTGCTCAGGCTTTGTACAGTACGTATGCAGAGCAAACGGCATTTCAATTCCGCGTGTGGCTGATGACCAGCTCCACGGACCGGGTACATACATTGGCTCAATGTCACAGCTTGAGCCGGGCGACCTCGTATTCTTCGGAAGCGGCAACTATGCTTCGCACGTAGGTATGTATGTGGGCGAGGGAATGTTTATCCACGCACCGCACACAGGCGATGTTGTTAAGTACACATCAATCAATTCAGATTACTACACATCAAGATTTATCGGCGCAAAGAGAGTAATCGACTAATGTTAATAACGGATAAAAGGGAAAAGGACGCTCCGGCGTCCTTTTTACGCGTTTGATAATAAATTTCACAAAAAATCAAAAAAACACTTTACTAATTTATCACAATGCAGTATAATGGTATGGTAATTTATTAAAAAGGAGAAAACATCAATGAACAAAAAGATTTTATCACTTGCCATTGCAGCGGTTATGAGTGTTTCAATGCTCGCAGGCTGCGGTTCAAATGCAGGAACGAACAATGCCAACACTGCCAAAGAGGACAATTCTTTAAAGAAGGTTCAGGAGCAGGGTTACTTTACACTTGGTCTTGACGCTGATTTCGCTCCGATGGGCTTTACAGAGGAGAATGGTGAGATAGTAGGCTTTGATATTGACCTTGCAAATGCTGTTGCAGATAAAATGGGCGTTAAGGTTAAGGTTAAGCCGATAGATTGGGATTCAAAGTCAATGGAGCTTTCAACAGGTAAGATTGACGTTATCTGGAACGGCTTCTCAATAACAGACGAAAGACGTAAGGAGGTACTCTTCTCAAATCCGTACCTTTCAACAAAGCAGTCAATCATTGTTAAGGCAGGCTCAAGTATAAAGACAAAGGCTGACCTCGCAGGCAAGAAGGTTGTACTTCAGGACGGTTCAACCTCAGAGGATGCTTTAAAGGCTGATAAGGCTACATATGATTCAATAGGCGACGCAAATATTGCGCGTTTCAAGGAGAATTCACAGGTTCTTATGGAGGTTGACGCCGGCAGAGCCGACGCGGCTGTTATCGACGAAATTTTCGTAAGATACTATCTCCAGAAGGAGGGTATGACGGATAAGTTTGTTGTTTTAGAGGATGGTTTTGACGCAGAGGATTACGGCGTAGGCGGC
>JAFQYK010000218.1 GCA_017406485.1 Clostridia bacterium | reverse complement strand
TGCAGATTATTGAAAGCGGCTACGCTTTGGATAAGGCTTATGAAACGGCAAGCAGGGTTGATGATGTGATTGAGGAAAGCCTTACCTACGCGTTCGACAGCGAGTTCGGCTATCTAACCGCCTGCCCCACAAACACGGGTACGGGTATGAGAGCATCTGTTATGCTTCATCTTCCGGCGCTCACTATGACGGAGAACATAAACCGCGTAATTTCCTCGGCGAACGGCTTGGGTATTGAGGTGCGCGGTCTTTACGGCGAGGGTACAAAAGCGTATGGCAGTCTTTATCAGATTTCCAACCGTTCAACGCTCGGCGTAAGCGAGGAAGGCACGATAGAGAAGCTCAAAAACATTGTAGACCAGATTATTGAAATGGAGCAGAAGGCGAGAAAGGCGCTTACCGATAACAACGCTGACGCTCTCGGTGACAGGCTGTTCCGTTCATACGGCACATTAAAATATGCAAGAAGCGTTTCATCAAGCGAGGCAAAGTCGCTTCTCAGTGATGTAATGCTCGGTCAGAATTTGGGTATAATTCCAAAGGACGGCAGGATTACTCCGCTTGAATGTATGGTCGTGACAGAACCGGCGATTTTGTCAGACGGCAAGGAGTTAAAGCCAAACGAGAGAGATAAAAAGAGAGCGGAATTTTTAAGAGAAAATATTTAATTTCATGCTTTCATAAGGAGGTTGATTATTATGTTATTCTCAAATTTTACTGAAAAAGCAAGAATTGCCATCAGTGAGGCGCACAATGCGGCTTGTGGGATGGGACATAACTATATCGGCAGCGAGCACCTTCTGACCGGACTTATCCGCGAGGGCAGCGGCGTTGCGGCAAAGGCGCTTGAAAAGGCGAACGTTACAGAGGAAAAGGTCAGAGAAAAGATTGACGAGTATATCGGCACAGGCGCGGCTATTTCACAGGATGTGCAGCTTCCCTTAACACCGAGGTCAAAAAGGCTTCTCGAAATAAGCGCGTACGAGGCTCAGCGGCTCGGCCACAAATACATCGGCACAGAGCATATACTTATGGCGATTATCCGCGACGGTGACGGCGTGGGCGCAAAAATCCTCGCGTCACTCGGACTTAATCCGCAGGATTTCTATACCGATATTGTACGCTCCATAGAGGGTGATGTCGATATGGAGGAAAGCTCCTACGGCGGCGGCACAGGCGGCGAATACAAGCCGAATCCCAATTCAAAGACGCCTACCCTTGACCAGTTCGGCAGAGATTTTACACAGGTGGCGAAAGAAGGCAAATTTGACCCTGTAATCGGGCGTTCAAACGAGATTGAAAGAGTTACGCAGATACTTTCAAGACGTACAAAGAACAACCCCTGCCTTATCGGTGAGCCTGGCGTCGGTAAAACGGCGGTTATCGAGGGCTTGGCGCAGAAAATTGCATCAGGTGACGTTCCCGAACCGCTAAAGACAAAAAGACTTGTTTCGGTTGATTTAAGCAGTATGGTTGCCGGTGCAAAGTACCGTGGCGAATTTGAGGAAAGGCTGAAAAAGGTTGTAAACGAGGTGCTTGCGGCTAAGAATGTTATACTGTTTATTGACGAGTTCCACACCATTGTCGGCGCGGGCAGCGCGGAGGGTTCAATGGACGCGTCAAATATTCTAAAGCCGTTCCTTGCAAGAGGCGAGTTGCAGCTTATCGGCGCGACAACGCTGAAGGAGTACAAGAAGTACATCGAAAAGGATGCGGCGCTTGAAAGACGTTTCCAGCCTGTTCAGGTCGGTGAGCCGACCGTTGAGGAAACGGTTGAGATTTTGAAGGGCATACGCGACCGTTACGAAGCGCACCACAGCGTTACAATCACTGACGACGCGCTTGAAGCGGCGGCGAAGATGTCGGCGCGTTACATCACAGACAGATTTCTCCCCGACAAGGCGATTGACCTTATCGACGAAGCTGCTTCAAAGAAGCGTTTAGGCTCGCAGACAGAGCCGGACGAGTTAAAGGCAAAGGAAAAGAAGCTCGAAAAATTAAAGTCCGAGAAGCAGGAGGCAATCACCGCGCAGGACTTTGAAAAGGCGGCAAAACTCAGAGATGAGGAAAAGGCGCTTAGCGAGGAAGTCGAAAAATTAAAGTCAGAGTGGAAAGGCGCAGGCTCCTCGTCAGGGCTTGTTGTAAACGAGGACGATATTGCTCAAATTCTCGCAGACTGGACGCATATCCCCGCGGCAAGGCTGAAAGAGGAGGAAATGGAAAAGCTAAAGCACCTTGAGGAAACGCTCCACGCGCGTGTTATCGGTCAGAATGAAGCTGTTACCGCAGTTTCAAAGGCGATAAAGCGCGGAAGAGCAGGACTTAAAGACCCGAAAAGACCTATTGGCTCGTTCCTGTTCTTAGGTCCTACGGGCGTAGGTAAAACGGAGCTTTCAAAGGCGCTTGCCGAAGCGATGTTCGGCAGCGAGAACGCGCTTATCAGAATTGATATGTCGGAGTATATGGAGAAGCACGCCGTGTCAAAGTTCATCGGCTCACCTCCGGGATATGTAGGCTTTGAGGAGGGCGGTCAGCTCACCGAAAAGATACGTAAAAATCCTTACTCGGTAATCCTTTTTGACGAGATAGAAAAGGCGCACCCCGATGTATTTAACATTATGCTGCAAATTCTTGACGACGGTGTTCTCACGGATGCGCAGGGCAGAAAGGTTGATTTTAAGAACACGGTTATCATTATGACCTCGAACCTCGGCGCAAAGGAGATACTCGGCAATATGTCGTCAAAGCTCGGCTTCAAGACCGAGGACGCGAAAGACAGCGGCAAGAGTGAACACGATAAGATCAAGGAAAAGGTTATGGACGAGGTAAAGAGAGCGTTCAAACCTGAGTTTTTAAACAGAATTGATGATATTATCGTATTCGACAGACTGACCGAGGACGACATCAAGGCTATTGCAAGACTTATGCTCAAATCCCTTACCGAAAGACTGAACGCGAACGACATTACCGTTACCTTCTCTGATGAAGCGGTAGAGAAAATCGCAAAATCCGGCTTCGATCCTGTTTACGGCGCAAGACCGTTAAGACGCGCAATCCAGAACGAGATTGAGGATATGCTGTCTGAGGAGATTATTGACGGTAACATAAAAGGCGGCGACAGCGTGACGGTTACGGTTAAGGACGATAAGTTTACAGTGGAAAAATAATTGGTATACAAAAAATCTGACAGCGTTTAATTTGCTGTCAGATTTTTTTATCATTTCACAATCGGAATTTTTACAGTGAACTGCGTGTATTCGTTTTTCACAGACTCCGCCTTAATGCTGCCCTTGTACGACTCGGTTATTGCCTTCGCAATCGCAAGACCGAGACCATAGCCGCCGCTTTTACGTGCACGCGACTTATCCTCGCGGTAGAAGCGTTCAAATATATGCTCCAGCGCTTCCTCGCTTATGCCCTCGCCGCTGTTACGAACGGTGAACACTGCCGCGCTGTCTGTCCTTTTGAGTTTTACTTGGATATTGCCTTTTTCCGGAGTGTATTTGCATGCGTTGTCAAGAAGTATCATCACAAGCTGCTTTAGCTGCTCCATATTTCCGTTTACCGTTAAATCCGGCGCAATGTCGTACGTCATATTGACGTTCTTTTCGAACACAACCGCTTCCATTAAAAGTATCACGCTTTCCGCCGCCTCGGAGAATGAAACCGGCGACAGCATAACGGCGTTTTCGTTATGGTCAAGCCGCGCGAGATAGAGAAGGTCATTGGTGAGCTTCGTCATTCGCTCCGTTTCGGTTTTGATGTACTGAAGCCACTTCTTTTCCGCGCCTATTGTGCTGTCCTCGCGCGTCAGAAGCACATCCACATTTGTGTTTATGGTCGTGAGCGGCGTTTTCAGCTCGTGCGACGCGTCTGCGACAAACTGCTTTTGCTTGTTATACGAGTCCTCAACCGGCTTTATGGAACGGTTCGCGTTAAACAGGCTTATAAGGAACGCCGCGACAAGCGACAACAGCGCGACAATACTCAATACGATAAGCAAGTTAAGCATAATATTATGCTCCGAATTTATATCAGTAAACGCGATAATATATCCTGTGTCTATTTTCACCACGCGGTATGCCCAGAAGCCGTTATCCGAGGTAAGCTGTCCCTGATTGTTATTAGATGATATAATACCGCTTATCTTGTCCGTGTAAAAATCCTCAG
>JAFQYK010000217.1 GCA_017406485.1 Clostridia bacterium | reverse complement strand
TATAGCGCCAATGACAATCTTCTTATAGGCGCAGAACGGTTGTCAGGAAATTGGGATATAATACGCATAGGCGAAAACACAAACGCTATGCTTACCTCTGAAAGATTAACTCTTAATAGCGACAAAACAGCCGTATGCGGTGACAAGACAGGCTACTGGATAGAACATAATGGCGTATTAGATATAACGCTTGATAACGAAATAATCAGCGTGTCCAGAGGCTACGCGTGGGATTATGACAACAACCGCCCGACTATGCAGTTCACAGGCGTAAATCAGGACGGTATAGAGGTTTGGGGCAAGAAAGCAATAGATACAATTATATATAAATAAGGAGGAACGACGATGAACAAACTATTAAAAAGATTGCTCAGCGGCGCGGTTGCCGCGGCAATGGTAATTGGTACACTTGTACTACCTCAGTTTGCCATGGCGGCAGATGTCGACCCTGTTATAAGCGTCACATTTGACGAAGGCAGCGACGCATACATACTTGAAAACGGTGCGTCTCTTGCCGACGGCAGGAACGGCAAAGCGCTTTCGCTCACCACAGAGGGCGACCAATACGCACAGCTGAATTATATGTGTATAGCTGACAAAAATGTGGATGATAGCTCCGTTTCGTTCAAGCTTTGCGGCGCGCAGAACAAAAGCATAACAGACATGCGGGCTTATGCAGCGGTATATAGTGGCAGCTCTTTAAAGAGTGTTGCTTCGAGAGAGATAAAAAGCTCGGACATCACCTCTGACAGCGTTAGCTTTTCTATACCTGTCACAAAGTCCGAGGGAGATACAGTAAAGCTTTTTGTCTGGGACGATATGGAACCTGTGCCCGAGGGCAGCGACACAGCAGCTAACTTTGCTTCGCTGAACGGAAATTATTCGATAAGCGTATGGGCAAAACCCGAATCTAACGCCGTGTGGAACAGAATTTATGATTTGGGCGGCGGCACGGACAACTATGTGTTCCTTACTGTTTCAGAGGGCAGTGCTCCGCGCTTTGCAGTAAAGCACAATTCAGAACAAAGTGTAACTGCCGGTGATGCTGTTACCTTGAATGAATGGCATAACTTTGTCCTGACTCGCGATGGTAATTTGACATCAATGTACATAGACGGTTTTCTTGTATCATCAACAAGCGAAATCAGCTTCCATCCATCAGATTTAGGAACTTTTACACAGATGTATCTTGGCAAGTCACAGTGGCCTGATCCTTATTTTAAAGGAATGATTGATGACTTTGCCGTTTATGACTACGCACTTGGCGAGGACAAAATACACGAACTCGCAGCAGAGGTGTATCAATCAAAAAGAAAGCAGCTTATATATGATAATAACTGCTATATCTTAGACACAAAGTTCTATGATACTAACGGAGCTGAAATTTTCAAGCTTGAAAATGACGAAAATATAAAAATCGTTTCAAATATTAAAAACTACACCGGAAAAGACGGCAGCGTAACTGCGACTGTTTACGCTGTTGCAGCGACAGACGATACGGAAACTGCAATCGACGGAGCTACAACCACTGAAGTCTTGAAATCGCTCGATGAAAAGGATATAGTAATTAATGTTGCATCGAATAAGATTCCTGCTAACACGTCAAAGCTTATAGTCAAAACAACGACACCTAACGGCGAAGATACGGAAACGGCCACGACTGCTACGCTGTATAAACTTGCCAATGCCCCCGTTGCAGCTCCTGCCGACAGCGACCAAACCACAATCGGCGCGCACGATCCGTCTATTGTTAAGTTTGGTGACACATATTACGCTTATTCGTCTCACCATCTAATCTTTACATCAAAGGATCTCATTAACTGGAAGAAGTATGACTTCACCAACATAAACGCCAAAGATATTACACCGAAGACTTACAGCTTTATCTCTTCAAATTACTCGAACACGACTATGAACGGCACATACTGGGCGCCGGATGTAATTTACAAAGAAGGCGACGCTCACCCGTATTGGATGTATATTTCAATTTCCTGCGGTCTTGGCGGCAGAAACAGTGCAATCTCACTTATGAAATCAGATAATCCACTCTTCTGGGCAGATAGCAGCTCGGATATAGTTGACGCGGGTGTTGTATTTGCGACAAAGGAAAACAGCTCATATGTCACAAACGCGATTGACGCAAATATTTATACTGACACAAGTGACAATAATAAGCAATACTTTGTATGGGGTTCATTCTGGGGCGGTATCCAGGCTGTGCCGCTTACAGCCGACGGCTTGGTTCAGGGTGTTGACTATACAAGCAATTCTACCATTTTAAGCTCATGCGCGAATGTTAAAACAACAATATTCTCTCAGAGAGGCGGGGTCGCGGGTCCTGAGGGCGCATGGATGATAGAACACGGCGATTACCGTTACGCGTTCACTTCATACGGCTGGCTCGGTTCAAACTATAACACAAGAATTGCACGCGCACCGAAAACAACAACATTTGCAACAAACACCGGTACGCAGCTCCTTGACGCAAACGGAACAGTTATGGGCACACAGCACACAGCAGGCTCAACATCAATGCCCTCCGGCTATAAACTGATCGGCTCATACCGTTTGGGTGACGGCGGCTATACTCTCAGCGGCAACGACTCTGACGGCTACTCAATTCCGCGCGAGGCAGGTGACGCGCACATCTACTACGGCCCAGGTCATAACAGTGCAATAAATGTAGGTGATGAAAGCTTCTATGTATCGCATACAAGAAAGGACGCAACGGAAATTGCGGCAACACTGCAGGTACGTAAAATGCTCTGGACTTCCGACGGCTGGCCGGTTGTCTCACCTGTTACATACGCAGGTGAAAAGGAGCAGGCTCTGCCTGAGGAAATGCTCACAGGCACATATGATCTGGCTTCGGTTGGTCATATGAAAATGAGCGGCAGCACTATAAAAGCGAGAAACTTTGACCTGCCTGTTGTTTCTTCTAAGGTTACGCTCGGAACTGACATGAGCATGAAGAATGCAAGCGGCGCTTCTATCGGTACATGGACGTTTGACGGCGACCACACCGTTACGCTTAAGTTTACCGCAAGCGGTGACGAAAGCAAGGACGAATACTACAAGTCCGGCGATACAATGACAATGTTCGCGCTTTACGGCTATGACAAGGACGAGGCTGAACCGGTTATCGCGCTAACCGGTACCGATCAGAACCATATAACTCAGTTTGCTAAAAAGAGCGCGGCTAATATTTATAAGTCAACACCCGAAGCAATAGGCGAAACAACACCCATTGTTCTCGCAAAGAGCACAGGCGGCAATCCCGAGCTTGGCTTTGACACAAACGGCACAGCATACGCAGGCGACCCTGCCGCGCTTGTTGACGGTGATACTGTTTATATGTACGTAGGTCACGACACTGCCGAAAACGAAGCGTATAAAATGCCCGAATGGCTCTGCTATTCGTCACAGAATATGACGGATTGGACATATGAAGGCGTTGCTATGAGGGCAACCGATATATCGTGGAGAAGTAATGATACCTCGGCTTGGGCAAGCCAGTGCGTGAAGTACGGCAGCAAGTATTATCTCTACTACTGCACCTGGGATAAGACAGCAAGCGGCAAGCAGTCAATCGGTGTTGCCGTTTCAGACAGTCCTACCGGTCCGTTCACAGATCCGCTCGGCAAGCCGCTTGTATCGGGTTCGTTTACAACACCCGAATCCAACTCACACGACGATATTGACCCGACTGTGCTTATAGACACCGTAGACGGTGTTGAACACCGCTATCTCGCTTGGGGTAACACAAGATATTATGTATGCGAGCTTAATGAGAATATGACCTCCGTTAAGGATATGGACGGCGACAACGAAATTGTAATGCATAAGGATATTAAGGAAAAGAAGATCAAATCCCTGAACGGCAACGTATACACCGAGGCTCCGTGGCTCTACAAACGCGCGGATAAATACTATCTGTTCTTCGCGACAAACTGGCGCGAGGAAATGGCATACGCTATGACAGATAATCCGTTCACGGGTCGTTATGACTACATTCAGACAATTATGCCGCCGACGGCAACCTCAAACACAAACCATCCGGCTGTTATAGACTTTAATGATAAGACGTACTTTATCTACCACAACGGTGCACTCCCCCACGGCAGTGGCTTCAGAAGAAGCGTTTGCATTGATGAACTGAAGTTTGACGAGAACGGCTATGTTTATCCTGTTACGGAAACGTCAATAGGTCTTAACGGCACCGCAAGCATTATAAAGACATCTGATAACAAATACTTAGGTCACGATGCGTTCAGAAACCCGCTTGGAGACAGCAGCTATCCGTTGTCGGTTTCCGTAACGGTTTCCGATGCCGAAAGCGAATATAACACCGCTTGGGAAATCAAGCCCGCAAAGGCTGTTCCGCAAGGCGCAAACGCGGATAACTACGTATCAATTCAGTCAGTCGACAAGCCGGGACTTTATATCAGTGTTTCGGACGGTAAGGTTACGCTTACGCAGGACGCGGACGGTAAACAGGGCACTAATATGACATTTAAGACCGTTGAAGGACTTGACGGACAAACAGGCAGCGTATCATTTGAAAGCGTTTCGGAACCGGGCAAATTCCTTACTGTTCTTAACAAGAGCGTAACTCTTTCCTACGGC
>JAFQYK010000216.1 GCA_017406485.1 Clostridia bacterium | reverse complement strand
TTGTCGCAAATCATACCGTAGAGGATTTCCTGAACAGTCTTTATATATCCGTCAACATCGAGATTGCCGTTTGAGTCAAAGGGGGCGTTATACGGCCATTCAAGGTAGATGTCCTGCAAGTAAACCTGTATCTGCTGCGCGCCGCCGATTAAGTTTGAGGAAAGCGTTCTTATCGCGTCGCCTGTGGGGTGCTGCAAGCCGCCAAGAGCCTTTTGTACCATTACCTTTGGCTTCAAGCCCTGCAGGAGGTCTATGGACGGAACATTTATCTCCGAGGTGCCGTAGAGAAAGCCTGTCGAGCCGTGGTAGAGCGTGCTTCTTTGGTTCATATCAAAGTGCAGCTCCGCGCCGTTTTCGTTTGATATGACAAGATTACCGTTGTCGTTTGAAACGGTATAGCCGTCATTTGTAACCGTTATGCCCGATATATCTGCGCCGGCGCCGACTGTGCCGAGTGTGCGGTTCGAGGAGCTGTCCATTGTAATTTCAAAGGAACCGCTCCAGCTTGCACCGATGTTCAATTTTGCGGTGGTTGACTGTAAGCGTACTTTGCTTAGCGTTGTGCCGCTGTTTATATTTACGGTCGCTGAGTCTGAAATGTTTATATCGTAGTTGGTATTGCTATTGAAGGTCACATTGTTAAGCGTCAGCGTGCCCTGCTTGCCGCTGCCGGAGGAGCCTACACCTATTGCAGCCTGACGGACGGTGGAAACAGCGTAGCCGCTTACCGTACTGTCGGTGAGCGTCATTGTACCGCAGCCCTCCCATATACCGACCTCGGGCTTGGTGTTGCCTTCAAATACAACATTATTAAATACCGAATTTACATTTTCGTTCTGGTAAATCGCGCTGTTGCCTGTTGTTTCAGTGCTTTTAAGCGTATGTCCGTCGCCGTTTACCGTCACAGACGCCGTTATACCGCTGTTTGTGACATCAATGTCATTACCGAGCGTGTAAGTACCCGCCGCGGCAAGCGCCGTTTTGAGCTCCGAAAGCGTTGTGATATTCTCTCCCTCCGCGAATACAACACATACGCTCGCAAGCGCAAGTGACAGCGCCGCAATAATGCTTATAACTCTTTTCCCCATCATAACAGTTCCTCCCGAATATCTTATTTGAAAACATACTATCACATACGCGCGTTATTTTAAAGACGCTGATGTTGACAATATGTGTCATAATGTGATATTCTGTAATAAGAATTATATGTGAGGTCAGACATATGGAGTATTTTTTCAGAAACTATTATCTTGCCACAAGCTATGTTCTTACGGATATATATCCTATTCAGTACGGCGAGCAGCAGTGCGAGGAGGGATACGCTTTCGGTCCGCGCATCCGCAGCAATTATATATTGCATTATGTGTATTCGGGCTGTGGTATTTTGCGTATCGGAAATCAGGAATACAGCGTTAACGCAGGGGAGCTGTTTCTCATTAAGCCAAATCAGGTCGCATTTTACAAGGCGGATACGAAAAGTCCGTGGCTTTACAGATGGATTGAATTTAACGGCTCCATGGCGGAGCGCATTGTGTCAGCCTTCGGTAAAGACGGTGCGCGACCTGTTCTTTTTGACGAGGGCGGTGTTATCGGGGATAAGTTTATTGATTTTATAAGCCAAGGCAAAATGGCGTTTGAACCTGCAATGGAAAGGTTTTGGGGAATTATTTCCGGGCTGACAAAAAGCTCTGCCGACTCCGCACCGATCCGTTCGCAGGATTATGTGCAGATGGCAGAGCAGTATATGAAGGATAATCTTCACAGAAAAATCAGCGTAGACGGGATAGCCGCGCATATCGGCATAAACCGCAGCTATCTGAGCAGGCTTTTTAAAAAACATAAAAATGTCAGTCCGCAGCAGTATCTTGTAATGCTGCGTGTAAATACCGCCGCGCAGTACCTCAAAAATACCGACATTTCAATTATAGAGGCGGCGCGCAGCGTCGGATATAGCGATTACCACGTTTTTAACAAGGCGTTTCATAGCCATTTTAACGCCTCGCCGTCCTCGTGGCGAAAAAAACAGTTCTGGCAGCAGTCGTTTATTGATGATAATTCTTAGCATTCCCTCGATTCATTAGTGTCCCGCGTACCATTCGTCATAGTCAAGCCAGTCCGGTACAATCCATTAGACTTTCTTTCGCTCCGCGCAGACACAAAGCGGTGTCATATTCTCTGCGTTTTCCCACAGAAACGCCTTAATCGTATCAGCACCGGTTGTGTTGAGGTCTGCGGGCATTTCCAGCAAAGTCATTTCTGTATTGTTGAGGGTGACACTATCCTTTATCACAATATCAAGCAGCGCGTTGTTTACATAGGCGGCTACCGCAATGCACGCCTCTCTGTTGTCCGGCGACTGCACGACTATTTCATTGTCGTCATTATCAAATTCTATATTATATCCCCGAAGCCTCAAAACGAGGTGCAATGTTGATTCTTTTCCAATATTGTAGTCTGCGAGCGTGCGTCCGTCCTCAAGCTGCTTTCCGGCAAAAATAAGCCGCTGCTGATCGGGCGGTATGCCTTCCTTTTCCTGCATTTTCTGTTTAATATTTTCAATCGTATCAGAGCTTTCAACCTCAAGGGTAACGGTCTTTCCCGTCAGTGTTCTTACAAAAATCTGCATCGCCGACACTGATATTTGCCATAACGGCAACGCTAACGCCATAATTAAAATCGCAGAAATAATTCGCTTTTTCATATTTTTTCTCCATCTTATATCAATTTGTACTTACCTATATATTATATATGAATATGTGCCGGTAAGTCAACTTCCTGTTACTAAAAACACTTCCTCGTCAAAGCAGAGAAGTGTTTTAGGTTATTATTCAGTTTTACTTACATCCGCAATTTCTGTCGTTCGCACTTTCCACCGGCGGATCATCTTCGCCGTCATCAAGAAATTCGCATCGTTCCGGCGGGAAGAATTTTTGGGCCGGAAAATCTATGCGACTTATTGGCCAGGCTGTTTTTCAATATCCCGGCTGCCATACATAATTCGGACAATAGAAACTATCTCTTTTGTTTCATCAGTGAGATAAAATACAGTATAATTCCTTATTGCAAAGTGTCTTAATCCTCTGCTTAACCACGGCTCTTTATTATATAAGGCATATCTTCGCGGATTTTCATCCAATGCTGATATTTCTTCCATTAAATCCTTAATAATGCTTGCTGCTGCTTTTGGTGCATACAGATTAAAGGCAATGTATTCATAGACTGCCCGAATATCATTGTGTGCAGCTTCTGTATACTCAACTTTAAAACTCATATGCCATACTCCCTGCTCATATTATCCATAA
>JAFQYK010000215.1 GCA_017406485.1 Clostridia bacterium | reverse complement strand
CTTTCAAACTCGGTTGCGATTGTTGTATATGAAGCGTTACGGCAGCAGGGATTTGATAATCTGAAAAATTTAGGGCAACTCACGAAATTTCACTGGTAGGAGGATAAAACTATGGCTGACATTAAAATTGTAGTAGACACCGGCTCGGACATACCCGACGAGGTTTTGGAAAAGTACGACATCGGAATAATATCGTTTATAACGCTTTTCGGCGAAAAGCAGTACGTACAGCGCAGGGACATAACGAACGAGGAATTTCTCGATATGCAAGAGAGTTTTGACGGCATACCAAGGAGCTCACAAACGCCTTACGGCGATATGTACGATTACTTCAAGGAGCAGTGCGAGAAGCACGACAGCGTAATATATTTCGCTCTGTCAAGCGCGGCAAGCGGACAGTTCCAGACGGCGAACCTCGTAAGACAGGAAATTTTGGAGGAAAACCCTAACGCAAAATTTTATATTTTTGATACGTATAAGTATTCTCTGTATATTTCCGTAACGGCAGCGCACGCGGCGGAAATGGTAAAGGCAGGTAAAAGCGCTGAGGAAATTATAGAGGAATGTAAGCAGTATATTGTTTCGTGGCGCTGCTATTTGCTTGTTGACACGCTTGAATATCTCAAAAAGGGCGGCAGACTTTCCAAAACGGCGGCATTTGTGGGAAATCTGCTTGATATAAAGCCGATATTGACGATAGAAAACGGACTTGTTGAAAACCTCGGCAAATTCCGCGGCAAGAAAAAGCTCATTGATAAATTGATTGATAAAATCAAAGAGGACGAGGATGTTGATTTTGACAATCCCGAATTTATGATAGTTGAATCGGACAAGAAAAAGTATGAGGAAGCTATGGAAAAGCTAAAAGAAAACTTTGGCGATGATGTCAGGATTACAATGCACGGCGAGTTCAGCCCGCTTATCGCAACTCACGTAGGCCGCGGCGCGCTGGCAATTATACCGAGAATAAAGAGCGGCTTTAAGCCGCTGCCGTGGTAAGGAAAAAGGATGGTTTTATGGCAAACAACAAAAAATGGTTAAAGCTGCTGATTGCGCTTGTGATCCTTGCGGCGGTTGTCGCGGTAATAATATTCGCCCTGCCTCCGGCGCTCAGGGTAATAGGATACCTTGCGTGGCTTTTGATGCCGTTTATTGTGGGTTATGTTTTCTCACTTATGGCAAACCCGCTTGTAAACAAAATGCAGCAGAAGCTCCGCCTGCCGCGCGGAGTCAGCGCAGTGATTGTAATTGTGCTTGTACTCGGCATAATCGGCGGCATATGCGGCTTTGTGGTGTGGAAGGGCATAGACGAGGCGCGTTCTGTTTACAGTAATCTTCCGCAGATAATTGAAAACGCGCAAGGAGGTACGCAGTCGCTTGGCGAACACTTGAGCGGCTTTATAAAAAATCTGCCGCCTAATATGCAGCAGTCGATAATGTCAGTTATGGAAAACCTTTCCTCGCGCGCCGGTGAATTGGCAAATACGTATCTGATGCCGCTTGTGAGCCGCGCAGGTGATATGGCAAAGGCAGTGCCGAGCGCGCTTGTGGCAATTATCGTGTTTATACTGTCGTCATACTTTATGATAACGGACGACAAGACGGTATCGAACGCCGTTAAACGCGTAATAAGCCCTGCGCTTACCGAACGGCTCAGGGTAGTTAAAAAGGAGCTTGGCAAATACCTGGGCGGCTACTTTAAGGCGCAGGTAATACTTCTGTTTATCGCCTTTGCGATAATCTTTGCGGGCTTCTTAATACTCGGCATAAAATACGCGCTTCTTATCGCGTTTCTTATAGCCTTTATAGAAGCGCTTCCGTTTTTCGGCAGCGGACTTTTATTGTGGCCGTGGGCGGCGATTGCGTTTATATACGGTGATGTGCGTGTCGGTGTGGGTATGCTT
>JAFQYK010000214.1 GCA_017406485.1 Clostridia bacterium | reverse complement strand
GCACAGGTAGCGCAAAGCTACGCTTTCGCCCTGTCACCTCTTGTGTTTATTCTAAAATATATGATAATACCAATCAGAATAAAAGTCAATACAAAATTAGCACTCTTCACATGAGAGTGCTAAAAGTTTACAGTGAGTTCATAATTTATTGCGAATTCTGTCATTTTTTGCTATAATAATCATGTCGGCATCCTTTCTACGGAAAGGAGGTGAGATAATATGACCGAATTTATTGCCTTTTTGACAGCCGTTTTTAAGCAGGTAGCAGTGCACTACATATGCAAGTGGCTTGACGAGCTGTTTGCCGACAAAGACTAAGCCACAGGTTTTGCCGCATTAGCGGCTCAAAAAAAGAACCTCAAGGACTGGTACTCCTTGAGGTTCTTGCCTTTTGTAAGATAACATGACCGAATAGTTAACCTTTACACCATTATACTATCACACTATTTAAAAAATGTCAACTAATTTTATACATACCCGTAAATCCCCCTGACACTGACTTCGCCGGAGGTAACGCGTATAGTGCCGTCCGCTGTTTCCACTACCAGCGCGCCGTTCTCGTCAATGTCCGCTGCTTTTCCTGTAACGTTTTCTTTTTTGTAAATCACCGTCACATCCCGTCCAATCGTGACGCAGTTTTCCTTGTACTCGTCAAGTATCGCGCCAAGACCGCCTTCGAGAAATTTTTTGTAGTAATACTCAAAATAGTTAAGCTCACGCGCGATAATATCATTCCGTATCTGTTTTTCACCGCTTTCGATATACATAGAAGTTGCGCGGTGTTTAATTTCAGCGTCAAAGTTTTCGGTATTCACATTTATACCGATACCGCACACAACGTAATGCACCATATCTGTTTCCGCCGACATTTCCGTTAAAATTCCGCAGACCTTTTTTGTGCCGATAACAATATCGTTAGGCCACTTGATTTTAGCGCCCATACCAATCGCCTTGCAAACGGCAAGCCCGGCAACAAGCGTAATCTGCGAAACCTCGCTTGGCGGAATATCGGGTTTTAAAAGTATGCTGTGCCAAATACCTGTGCCGCGCGGACTGACCCAGCCGCGTCCGCGGCTGCCCTTGCCGTGATTTTGCACTTCGGCAATAAAAACGCTTCCCTCAATCTCACCGCTCGCCTTTGCGCGCTCATTTGTTGAGTCTGTTTCATCGTAAATAAAAAGCCTTCGTCCGATAAATTCAGTGTTAAGATTTTGAGTTATTTCCTCCGCCGTTATAAGGTCGGGCGATGACACGAGGCGGTAACCGCGGTTGGTGACAGAGTCAATCTCATACCCCATATTTTTAAGGCTTTTTATATGCTTCCATACCGCCGCGCGCGAAATACCGGTTTTGTTGCTTATGTCTTCACCGGAAACAAAATCGTCCGCGTTTTTCAATATATCCAAAATCCTCTGCTTCAAAAAATCACATCCTTAAAATTATTATACTCCCTTTTATCCCATAAAGCAACAATTTCTCCGATTGACAAAAATGAAAAATCAATTTATAATGAATATGTAATTTAACTTCTCATATAATTATCAGATAAAAATTTCCCATTAAAATTAAAGAAAGCGAGAATATTATGCAAGACGGAGTAATGCTTGAACGCAAAACGAAAGATGAGCTTAAGCAAATAGCGCAGGGTCTCGGCATCGAGAAAATTTCCGCGCTCAAAAAAGATGAAATAATTGCGCGCATACGTGAAAAGCGCGAGCAGATAGCGGAGGAGGAAAAGAAAAAGGAACAGCCGAAAAAGCGCGAGCGACCGGCTGACGTTGTGGAGGTCAAGGGCGTTCTGGACGTGATGAATGACGGCTTTGGTTTTCTTCGTATGGAAAACTATATGTCGGGTAAGAATGACATCTATGTTTCACCGACGCAGATACGCCGCTTCAATTTAAAGACAGGCGACGAAATAGTAGGCGATTGCCGCCCGTCACAGGACGAGGACAAATTTTCACCGCTGTTGTTTGTAAAGACGATAAACGCCGACCCCTTGGAAATAGCTTTAAAACGCCGTCCGTTTGAAAGACTGACGCCGATTTATCCGAAGGAAAAAATCTCACTTGATACAGGTGACAGAGAAAAGATAACGGCAAGACTGATTGACCTGATCGCGCCAATCGGCAAGGGACAGCGCGGAATGATTGTCGCGCCGCCGAAGGCAGGTAAAACGACAATTATAAAGGAAATAGCGCAGTCAATAACGAAAAATAATCCCGATATAAATCTGATTGTACTTTTAATCGACGAGCGTCCGGAGGAAGTAACGGACATAAAGCGTTCCATAGAAGGCGCGGACGTTATCTATTCCACATTCGACCAGATGCCCGAAAACCACTGTAAGGTAGCGGATATGGTACTGGAAAGAGCGCAGCGCCTTGTTGAGCAGAAAAAGGACGTTGTAATTCTGATGGACTCGATAACGCGTTACGCCCGCGCAAGTAACCTCACCGTTGCGCCCACAGGCAGAACGCTGTCGGGCGGACTTGACCCCGACGCGCTGTACCGCCCCAAAAAGTTTTTCGGCGCGGCGAGAAATATTGAGGAGGGCGGTTCTCTTACAATACTTGCCACCGCGCTTGTCGAAACGGGCAGCAGAATGGACGACGTTATTTTCGAGGAGTTCAAGGGTACGGGCAATATGGAATTAAAGCTCGACCGGACGCTGCAGGAAAAGCGTATTTTCCCGGCGATTGATATTTTAAAAAGCGGCACGCGCCGCGAGGAGGATTTGCTCTCTAACAAGGAAATGGAAGCCGGCTACCGTATCCGCCGCGATATGGGCAGAAACATAAATCCCGAAATGATGCAGACGATTATAAACACACTGAAAAGAACAAAGGATAATAACGAGTTTGTCGATTTAATAATGAAACGGTAAAAAAGAGTTGCCCGCAAGGGCAACTCCTTATTCCTTTATCAAGCTGTAAAATTCCTTCCTGAGCTCGTGGTCGGAATCAAACAAGCCGCGTATTGCGGCGGTGCGTGTTTTTGCGTTTCTGGATTTAATACCGCGCGCAGTCATACAGCTATGCTCGCCTTCAACGACAACTATAACATCCTCGGTGCCGCAAATCTTCTGCATAATCTCGGCAATATCAGCGCAAATCCTTTCCTGTAACTGAAGCCTTTTTGCAACCATATCGCAAATTCTTGCAATCTTGCTAAGCCCTATAACCTTACCGCTCGGAATATAACCAACGTGGCATTTCATATTGTACATCAGCGCGAGGTGATGCTCGCAGTAGCTGAAAATCTCAATATCCTTAACAATAACAAGGTCGTTTGCCTTACTGTATTCAAAGCACTTGTCAAACATATCGGCAATCTCGTCATTGGTATACTTCATACCCTCAAAGACTTCCTCATACATCTGGGCAACGCGCTCCGGCGTTTCGCAAAGTCCCTCGCGCGTGATGTCGTCACCGACCGCCTCGACAATCAGCCTTACCGCCTCTTTGATTTTTTCCTTATCAAATTCCTTTTTCATTTAAACACCCTTCATTTCCGGATCCCAAATTACCTTGTGCAGCTGTATCTGAAACCGCGCGTCAGACAAGACAGGCTCCTTTAAAACAACCTCAACCAGATCCTTGTATTCTATCTTCCCAAACACCGCGCCGATAAAAATATGCGGCATTTTTTCATAATGTGATTGCAGCTTTTTCACAACCCCAATCATTTCGGAAATATCTTCCTCACTGCCGCAGACAAATTTAATAACGTCCTGCGGCTTTAAGCTGAGAAAATTATTCCATATCATTTTATCGCTCACACCGCTTGACGGGAGCTTATAGTCAATCGTTAAAAACAGCTTGTCCGCGCGCGCAATTTTTGTAATATCCGCCGCGCCGTTTGTTTCAATATTGACCTCGCAGCCCATTTCAAGAAGCCGCGTAATCAGTTTTTCACAGTCTTCGTGAATAAGCGGCTCGCCGCCCGTCAGGGTCACGCGCCTGTAATTCTGATTTACTTTTTTTGCGATTTCATCAACCGTCATTTCCGTATAAACACATTTTTCCTTTTCGCTTAGCAGCGCGTAAGCCGTGTCGCAGTATGAGCAGCGCACATTACACCCCGCAAGCCGTATAAACGTAGCCGGCTGACCGGTGCGTATACCCTCGCCGTCAATCGAGTCAAAAATTTCTACTACCTTCATTACTTAGTCCTTTATATATGACGCTGTATTGTCCATACTTTCCTGCACATCCACCCTATAGCAGTACGGCGCAAGCTCGTCACAAATGTATTTCGCCAGATTTTCCGCCGTGGGGTTAAAGTCCACCACATCATTTATAATCTTATGGTCAAACTTATCCTTAACCTTTTTCTTTATGTG
>JAFQYK010000213.1 GCA_017406485.1 Clostridia bacterium | reverse complement strand
TATACTATTTTTTGTTCAAATATGTATTGCTAAAAAAGAAAAAATATGATAGAATTACTATATATTGTGTTCAAACTAACAAAAGGAGAACAAGCTATGGAAAACGTGAGAAGAATTTTTGTTGAAAAGAAGGACGGCTTTAATGTCGAGGCTAAGGGCATATTGGCAGATTTAAAGGAAAACCTGTCGCTTGGCGGCTTAAAGGATGTCCGCATTATAAACCGCTACGATGTTTCGGGCGTTACGGACGAGGAGTATCAGAAGGCGAGAAATCTGATTTTTTCCGAGCCGCCTGTTGACAATGCGTATGATGAAAATATTGAGATCAGCGAGGGTAAGGTGTTCGCGGTTGAGTACCTCCCCGGTCAGTTTGACCAGCGCGCGGCAAGTGCGGAGGAGTGCATATCAATCCTCACGCAAAAGGAACGTCCGCTCGTAAGGAGCGCAAAGGTCTATGTGCTTATAGGCGATGTTTCGGACAGCGATGTTGAAGCTGTCAAGAAGTACGTTATAAACCCCGTTGAGGCACGCGAGGCAAGTTTAGATAAGCCAACCACGCTTGTAATGGAGCACCCTGTTCCCGAAGACGTAAAGACTGTTGACGGCTTTAACGATATGGACAGCGCGGCTATGGAAAAGTTCCTCGGTGAAATGGGCTTTGCTATGGACCAAGATGATTTGGCGTTCTGTCAGGAATATTTCAAGAACACAGAAAAGCGCAACCCGACCGTAACGGAGCTGCGTATGATTGACACCTACTGGTCAGACCACTGCCGCCACACCACGTTTTCTACTAAGATAAACAACGTAACAATCCCCGAAGGCAAGTACGGCGATGTTATAAAGGCTGCATATGAGGAATATAAGGCGGCAAAGGCTGACTTGTATGCGCCTGACCGCGACACCTGCCTTATGAATATGGCTACAATAATCGTAAAGCAGCTAAAGAAAAAGGGACTTTTAAAGGAAATAGACGAGTCGGAGGAAATCAACGCCTGCTCCATTGTCGTACCCGTTGACATTGACGGCAAGGACGAGGATTGGCTCATAATGTTCAAGAATGAAACCCACAACCACCCGACGGAAATCGAGCCGTTCGGCGGTGCGGCAACGTGCCTTGGCGGCGCAATCCGCGATCCGCTGTCGGGCAGAAGCTATGTATATCAGGCAATGCGCGTAACAGGCAGCGGCGACCCGCGAGCTGCCCTCAAGGACACTCACGCCGGAAAGCTTATGCAGCGCAAGATTACGACAGGCGCGGCGCAGGGCTATTCGTCATATGGTAATCAGATAGGTCTTGCAACGGGACAGGTGCAGGAGATTTATCACGAGGGCTATGTGGCTAAGCGTATGGAGATAGGCGCGGTTATAGGCGCGGCACCGAAGAAGAATGTAATTCGTGAGGTTCCGTCAAAGGGCGATGTTATAATCCTTTTGGGCGGCAGAACAGGCCGTGACGGTATCGGCGGCGCGACAGGTTCCTCTAAGGCGCACGATGAAAAGAGCGTCCTGACCTGCGGCAGCGAGGTTCAGAAGGGTAATCCGCCCGTTGAGAGAAAGCTGCAGAGATTGTTCCGCGACAATAAGGTTACAACGCTTATTAAGCGCTGTAACGACTTCGGCGCGGGCGGCGTATCTGTTGCGATAGGCGAGCTTGCTGACGGTCTTGTGATTGACCTTGACAAGGTTCCCAAGAAGTACGAGGGTCTTGACGGCACAGAGCTGGCTATAAGCGAGTCGCAGGAAAGAATGGCTGTTGTTGTTCGTGAGAAGGACACCGACACGTTTATAAAGTACGCAAACGAGGAAAACCTTGAAGCGACAAAGGTAGCAGTTGTAACCGATGAAAACCGCCTTGTTATGAACTGGCGCGGCAAGACGATATGCGATATTTCGCGCGACTTCCTTACCACCAACGGCGCGACAAAGAACACCGATATTGAGGTAGTTCTGCCGGAGGAAAATAACAGCTTCTTTAAAACCAAGGAAGTAAGCGACATTAAGACCGAGTGGCTTAACACTCTCTC
>JAFQYK010000212.1 GCA_017406485.1 Clostridia bacterium | reverse complement strand
CGCGATGTTGGTGGGACGCAATCTTATTACAGGGAAGTAATTTTGGAATTTAGATTGCGTCCTGTCAGTATCCGAGACGCGATGTTGGTGGGACGCAATCTTATTACAGGGAAGTAATTTTGGAATTTAGATTGCGTCCTGTCAGTATCCGAGACGCGATGTTTCTTAAATAGAAAGGATTATTGATATGAATAAACAGGAAAGAATAGAATTGGCGCTTGAAAAGCACAAAAACCGCCACAACTGCTGCCAGTGCACGCTTGCTGCGCTTGCGGATTTAGCGGGCGTGGACGGCAATGACTTATATAAGCTCGGCGCGGGCTTTGCAGGCGGTATGGGAAATGCAAACGGTGTTTGCGGCGCGCTTGTCGGCGCTGTTATGTCGCTTGGCGGCGCAACAAACGGAAACGGAACGGTTTTTACAGCGCGTGAATTATCGGAAAGTTTCCGTAAAAAGTGCGGCTCGATTATATGCAGAGAACTAAAAGGACTGGATACGGGCAAAATGCTTTGTTCGTGCGACGATTGTATAGCAAATGCGGTTGAGGCTTATTGTGAGGTAACGGGAATTGAGTAATTTTAAAATATTGACAACAGACGGCTTGGCAAGACGCGGTGAATTTGATACTGTTCACGGCAAGGTACAGACGCCGGTTTTTCAGAATGTCGGAACTATAGCGGCGATTAAGGGCGCGCTTTCAACCGAGGATTTAAGACAGCTCGGCACGCAGATTGAGCTTTCAAACACGTACCATCTGCACCTTCGCCCCGGTGATGAGGTCGTTAAAAAACTCGGCGGACTGCACAAGTTTATGAATTGGGACAGGCCGATACTTACTGACAGCGGCGGCTTTCAGGTGTTTTCGCTTGCGAAGCTCCGAAATATAACAGAAGAGGGCGTAACGTTCGCCTCGCATATAGACGGTCACAAAATTTTTATGGGACCGGAGGAGAGTATGCGTATTCAGTCAAACCTCGCTTCGACGATAGCGATGGCGTTTGACGAATGTGTTGAAAACCCTGCGCCTAAGGATTACGTGAAAAAATCGGTTGACCGTACATACCGCTGGCTTGTGCGTTGCAAAAACGAAATGGAACGCCTTAATTCGCTTGAAGATACGATAAATAAGCAGCAAATGCTGTTTGGCATAAACCAGGGCGGAACATATGACGATCTCAGGATAGAGCATATGCAGCGCATAGCAGAGCTTGATTTGCCCGGTTATGCAATAGGCGGCCTGGCGGTAGGTGAGAGCCACGAGGAAATGTATCATATCCTTGATGTGACGCTTCCGCACGCACCTGAAGACAAGTCGCGCTATCTGATGGGTGTCGGCACACCGTCAAATATAATAGAATCTGTTGCACGCGGAATTGATTTTTTTGACTGTGTAATGCCTACAAGAAACGCGCGTCACGGCTTTATATTTACGCGTCACGGCACAATGAATATGAAAAACCAAAAGTACGAGCTTGATACGCGTCCGATTGACGAGGAGTGTAGCTGTCCGACCTGTCAAAAATACACACGGGCGTATATACGCCATTTGTTTAAGGCGGGAGAAATGCTTGCTATGCGTCTTTGCGTTATACACAATCTCTATTTCTACAACGAGCTTATGGAGCGTATCAGGACAGCAATAGAGGAACACCGTTTTGAGGAATTTCGGCGCGAGAATGTTGAAAAGCTCGCGACGCGGCTGTAACGGCAACTGCGGGTTTTACAAACCTTGTTAAATATATAAAATCATATTAAAAGGAGCGATAACTATGGAAAAGCTGACTGCATTGGACTACGCAAAAATGTGTGCCGACAGCGTTATGGCGCAATATACGCCTGAAACACTTCCGCCCGAGGATATGTTTCATTATCATCAGGGTGTTTTTTTGAGCGGCGTCGAGAAAATTTACAACATCTCAAAAGAAGAAAGCTACAGAAGCTATATTATGCAGTGGGTGGATAAGCACGTCAAAGAGGACGGCTCCTGTCCGACGGCAAACCTGACGTCACTGGATGATATTCAGCCCGGTATACTGCTTTTCGCGCTCTATGAAACAACGGGCCACGTAAAATATAAAAGATTGCTTGATACCTTCTTTGACCATCTTGAAAAATGGCCTACAAACAATTACGGAGCGGTTTGGCATAAGTTCCGCAACCCTGATCAGCTCTGGCTTGACACAATGTATATGTTCGGCTTGTTCACGACTATATACTGCTGTAAATTCAATAAGCCATATATGTTGGGTAAGGTTGCCACTCAGGTAAGACTCATAAATGAGAAGATGTACAATCCGGAAACGGGGCTCTATTACCATATGTGGGACGATTCCAAGCGTCACGAGTTTGTTGATAAGGATACGGGTCTTGCAAAGGTTCACTGGGGAAGAGCGACAAGCTGGTATATGGTATCGCTTGCGGAATTCACATCTTATGCACCTAAGGACAGCGAGCTATACAAGCTGTCGTTGAAGATCGGACTTAATCTGCTTGACAGACTCCGCCATTATCAGGATAAGGAAACCGGAATGTGGTATCAGGTCATAGACAAGGTTGATGATAAACGCAACTGGCTCGAAAGTAGCTGTACAGCACTCTTTACATATGCAGCGGCAAAACTTTACAACAGCGGAATTATCGGGGACGAGTACAAGGATATGATAATATCAGGCTACAACGGAGCGCTAAGTAAGACGGAAATATCGGGCAACACACTTAGCGTTACAAACGTTTGTATAGGAACGGGAGTAGGCCGCGAAGAATACTATCTCTACCGTCCGACGATTGCAAACGATCTGCACGGCGCCGGCGCGTTTATTATGATGTGTACAGAGGTTCATAAGTTCTTTGAGAAGATAGGGGAATAATTTACAAATTTATGTTGAAATAATCACAAACTTCGTGTATAATGAATACAGTGCATAAAATACGAAAGGAGAATTAACATATGAAGGCTAAGTACAAAAGAGTGCTTCTAAAAATAAGCGGCGAGGCTCTTGCAGGCCCAAATGGTTTTGGACTTGATGAAGCGACTCTAAGCAGCATAAGCGAAAATATCAAGAAAATAGTCGATATGGGCGTACAGGTTTCAATCGTTGTCGGAGGAGGTAACATCTGGCGCGGCAGAAGCGGCGAGAATATGGACAGAACAAGAGCTGATCATATGGGTATGCTTGCGACGGCTATAAATGCGCTTGCGCTTTGCAGCGCGCTTGAAAACTACGATGTACCCACAAGAGTGCAGACAGCTATTGAAATGCGCCAGGTTGCCGAGCCGTATATAAGAGGCAAGGCTGTAAGACATCTTGACAAGGGCAGAGTTGTTATTTTCGGCTGCGGAACAGGTAATCCGTTTATGTCAACGGATACTGCGGCGGCGCTGAGAGCCGTTGAAACGGATGCCGATGTTATACTGCTTGCAAAGAAGGTTGATGCGGTATATGACAGCGACCCGAACATCAATCCAAACGCAAAAAAGTACGATGTACTTTCCTTCAGTGATATACTTTCAAAGAATTTAGGAGTTATGGACTCCACAGCGGCATCGCTTTGCCGCGATAATAATGTACCTATCCTTGTATTTGGTCTTAACGACCCTGTAAATATAGTAAGGGCTGTAAAAGGCGAGAAGATAGGTACGCTTGTAAACAGTAACGGAAAGCTTTAATTATATAATGAGGAGGACAATAGAATGGCAAAGTATCCCGAAATAGAGCAGAAGATGGAAAAGCGGGTTGACGCATACGCTTCGGAACTGAAAACAATCCGCGCAGGACGCGCAAACGCACAGGTTTTGGACAAGGTCGCAATAGACTACTACGGCACGATGACACCAATTCAGCAGGTGGGTTCAATTTCATCACCGGAGCCGAGGCTTCTTGTTATCCAGCCTTGGGATGTATCGGTTCTGAAAGAAATCGAAAAGGCTATAAACGCGTCAGACCTTGGTATTGCTCCGCAGAACGACGGTAAGGTTATAAGAATCAACTTCCCGCCGCTCACGGAAGAACGTAGAAAAGAGCTTGTAAAGACGGTTAAAAAGTACACCGAGGAAGCTAAAATCCAGATAAGAAATGTCCGCCGTGACGCGCTTGAAGGCTTCAAGAAGCAGAAGAAGGACGGCGAGATGACCGAAGATGACGTTAAGGGCGCGGAGAAGGATATTCAGAACCTTACGGATAAGTATGTTAAGGAGATAGACAGTATATGCGCCGCAAAGGAAAAGGAAATTCTTGAGGTTTAATTCATTAAATGTATGCATAGGGCTGCCTGGGGCAGCCCTTGTATGCTGTTTAAGAGGGTAGAAATATGGCATTATTTAAAAAGAAACAGGCCGAGATTGATCCGGAGAGATTGCCAAAGCATATTGGCGTCATAATGGACGGCAACGGCCGCTGGGCAAAAAAAAGAGGACTGCCGAGGAGCGCAGGACACTCTGCCGGAGCGGATGCGTTGAAAAAAATTGTCACAGAGGCGAATAATCTCGGAGTTAAATACATCACTGTATACGCATTTTCAACCGAAAACTGGAAGCGCCCCGAAGCGGAGGTTAACTACTTAATGTCTCTTCTTCTTGATTATCTTAAAAATGCCGAGAAAACGCTTTCGGGTGAAAACGTTGTTATCCGTTGTATAGGCTCACGCAAGGAACTGTCGGATGAAATACAGGAGCAAATAAAAAAGACAGAAAAGTTTACATCTAAGAATGACGGTATAGTTATGAACATAGCTCTAAACTACGGCGGACGCGAGGAAATTACAAATGCCGTAAAAGTGCTTGCAGGCAAGGTTAAGGACGGAGAAATTTCAGCCGGCGAAATCACGGAAGCTGATATTGAGAATAATTTGTATACCTCGTCACAGCCCGATGTCGATTTGCTTATTCGCACAAGCGGCGAGCAAAGACTTTCAAATTTTATGCTCTGGCAGGTGAGCTATGCGGAGATGTGGTTTACTGATAAGCTCTGGCCGGATTTTAAGCCGGCGGATTTACGGCAGGCCATTATAGATTTTCAAAGCAGAGGAAGAAGATTTGGGGGAGTTTAACAGATGAAAACGAGAATAATTACAGCCATCGCGCTGATGGCTATTTTTTTCGGAGTACTGTTTTTGCCGGAGATGCTTTTCGGCTCCTTTGTGGGTAATGTTGTATTTGCCGGCGCGCTTGCCGTGGTTATATTTTTAATGCTCCACGAATGCTACAGCGCAACGGATGCGTCAAAAGGAATACGTATTGCCGGATTTATGAGTGCGTCACTGATATTGCTTGCGG
>JAFQYK010000211.1 GCA_017406485.1 Clostridia bacterium | reverse complement strand
TTGATTCTCTTGTGTTTTCCTCCGCGGTTGTCGCTCCGCGTATCGCCCGTACTGCCATATTATCCTCCAAATTTCGAATTCCGTTTTACACTGTTTGGGAAAATGCCGTTAGCAGAGTTGCCCTCGGTGAAAAGTGGTGCTATGCTCTTCGGCATTTTTTCAAACTACTCTGTGTCCCATACCGATTGCTATATCATTTAAGTTAAGCAAGCCTATCGCGAAAAATACGCATACGCTTATATGCGCGCCGCAACGCGCTATGCCTATTTTACCGCCGAGGTTTAAGCCTACGCACTTGTCTACAATCTGCTGCAGCGCTTCGTGCGCCGCGCCGGCTACCGCGCCCTCCTCGGCGTGCGTGGCGTTTATGACGCCCTCGCGCTTTGCCGCGACTACGGCGCGCTCAAGGATTTTCGGTACGGCTGTGAAAAAGTCACTGCCGAAATCTATTGCGACGGATTTTATACCCATCGCCATATTTTCATTTTTCTTGTCATTCTCCGTATCACGCGTTTCCGTAAGGGCAATCTCTATAGCCGCCTTACAAACCTGCTTACTTCCTATTTCTGCCATATTACATATCCTCCGTCCAAGACGCGCTTTCACCGGCCAGGTAGCCTGTCGAAAACGCAGCCTGCAAATTGTAGCCGCCTGTGTAGCCGTCTATATCTATCACCTCTCCGGCGAAGTACAAGCCCTTTACAAGCCTTGACTCCATCGTCGAGGGGTTTATCTCCTTTACGCTTACACCGCCTGAGGTGACGATTGCTTCTTCTACCGGTCTTACGCCGACTGCTGTTAAGGTGAAGTGCTTTATCGTACGCACAAGCGCGGCGCGTTCGGGGCGCGTCACCTCGTTTACGCTCTTATGCGGCTCTATGCCCGAAAGCTCAATCACCTTTGGAATAAGCGCCTTTGGTAGTAAGTCATCAAGCGCGTTTATAAGATGCTTTTTGTTGTATTTTTCAAAGTCTCGCAGTATTCTTGCATCGAGTTTTTCCTCGTCAAGCGCGCTTTTTAAATCTATCTCGATTTTATACTTTTCTTTTCCGATATTGCCGAGGTACGCCGACATTGATAATACAACGGGGCCGGATATTCCGAAATGTGTAAAAAGCATTTCACCGAAGTCCGAGAATACCTTTTTGTTTTTTGCGTTAAATGCAGTAATGCGTATATTCCGAAGCGATAAGCCCATTAAACCGCTCACCCATTTTTCCTCGGTTATGAGTGGTATGAGTGACGCCTTGGGTTCAATTATTGTATGACCGGCTTGCGCAGCGAATTTGTAGCCGTCGCCTGTGGAGCCTGTTTTGGGGTACGATTTTCCGCCGGTGCAGATTATTACCCTGTCAGCCTCGTATTGACCTTTTTTCGTCTTTACTCCCTTTACCGCGCCGTTTTCTATTATAAGCGACTTAACCTCGTCAGTGACGATTTTAACGCCGTTTTTAAGGTTGTATCTTCTGAGCGCGCCGACCACGTCAAGCGCCCTGTCGCTTTCGGGAAAAACGCGTCCGCCGCGTTCAACCTTTGTTTTTACGCCAAGGCCTTCAATAAGAGATATTATATCATAATTTGTGAAATTATACAATGCCGAATATAAAAACTTTGAATTGCGTGGGTATTGCGCAAAAAAATCCTCTATATCGGCGTTATTGGTAATGTTACATCGTCCCTTGCCTGTTATGCCGAGCTTCATTCCGACACGGTCATTTTTTTCGATAAGCGTTACCTCCGCCCTTTCAGCCGCCTTACCGGCAGCCAAAAGTCCTGCCGCGCCGCCGCCTACAACTACAATCTTCATCATTTCACGCTCCACCTTGCCGTGCTTCTGTACTGCCGCGTCACCGAAGGCAGCACCTCGCTCTTTATCTTTGAGCTTGACATCACATAGCCCTTGCGGAAGTAAAGCGGTATAAACGGCATATCGTCAGTTACCAGCGTGCCGTACTGACGGTACAACTCCTTCTGCTGCTCCTCGTCGGCAGTCATACCGAGCTGTGAGGCAAGCGTATCGACAGCAGGATTTACATAACCGAAGGAGTTGCCCGACGATGCTATAAGCGGCGTTAAATCATTGTTTGGGCTGAGCGTTATCTCGTCTATTACCGCCTCATAGTTCATTGAGTTTATATTGTTTCTGTACTCCTCGTAAGGAAGCGCCGTTATCTCGCATGGTATGCCGAATTCTTTTATACCTGCCGCAATTTTTTCGGCTATTGCGCGTTTCTCGGCGTTGTCGGCATCGGTCAGGATATTAAATGACAATATCTGAGTTTCACCCGCGACTATCCGGGTAAAATCACCGTTCGCATTCGCTCCCCAACTGTCATCGCCAAGAAGCGACATTGCAAGTATTTCGTCCTTTTTAAACCTCGTATTTGTATCATAATAGAATATTGAGGTCGGATTTATCGGCGTGTCAACAGCCACACAACGCGAGTACAGAGCCGAGTTGACGATGTTGTCCTTATCAATCAGTTTAGATATTGCGCGCCTTGTCGCTGCACCGCGAAAGATTGGATTTTGCGTGTTAAATCCGAGGTAAGTGAGGCGGTTGGTGACGTATTCATTATTGGTCACGCTGCCGCGCGGCGTGTACTCTGACAGATTTAAAAGACTGTCCGTTATAACGTCTATCTCGCTTGCGTCAAACAGGGAACGGTACTTTTCCGCATCGGGTATGACGGTTGCGGTAATGCTGTCTATATACGCTCTGCCTCCCCAATAGCCGTCATAAGCGGAAAGCAGTATTTTTCCCGTGCCAAGCTGGGCGCTGAAGCAAAACGGGCCCGTACCTACCGGTATAAAGTTTGCGAGACCCGACATATCCGTCTGGTACTTCACTATCGGAAAGGTCAGGAAGGTCACAAAATTCGGTACGGCATAATTGAGCGTTATACGCAGCTTGTCATTGTCAAAGCCGGTGTAGTCGGCAACGTTTGAAAGGTTATCGGTAAACTGCGTTGTGCCCTGACGTATCTGCTTCATTGTGTACGCCGCGTCCTGCGTGGTAAACAGCGTGCCGTCCTGCCACGTAACGCCGTCACGCAGCTTTATGTCAATCGTCCGTCCGTCCGGCGAAACTGTGTAGCTTTCGGCAAGCACCGGTACTATGCGCCCTCTTTCATCCACGTCAAAAAGCGGCTCGTATACGAACTGCAGGCACTCCTTCATCGTAGGCGATCCTGTGAGAAGCGGATTTAGCGTGTCAAAATCCACTATGCCTATATTTATGTCGTTCGATACCTCCGCTTCGGCGGGGCTTTCGCCTTCCATTACCTCTGTGTGTGTTTCCTCGTAGTCCTGCTTCAGTCTGTCAAACCAAGTACAGCCGCCAAGCGCTGACAAGGCAAGTGCCGAAGCAAGAATGTATATTATAGCCTTTTTCATTTTTATCTCCGTATTGTTATATTAGTTCTAAAAATGCACCCATATTGCCGCGTCTGCCGTTCGTTTTGCGGTGCGAGAACAGAAAGTCACTGTGAGTATAGGTGTCTATGCCGCAGTCGTCTATGTTGTCTGCCGCCACGCCGGCTTCTATGAGCTGCAGCTTTATAGCTTTTTGCATACTGACGTGGTATTTTTCTCCGTATTTTACTGCAGTTTCCGCGCCAAATTCCTTTATGAATATCTCCGCCACCTCGTCACCAACCTCAAAGCTGTCAAGCTGTATCGAGGGGCCTATGGCGGTTAAAATATCCTTCGGGTCGCTTCCGTAACCGGTTTTCATTTTTTCTATTACCTTTGCCGATATTCTTTGTACCGTACCGCGCCAGCCTGAATGTGCAAGCGCGATTACCTTTTTTACCCTGTCAAGGAAAAATACAGGCGTGCAGTCGGCATAAAGCGTTACGAGCGGTATATTTGGTTTGTCGGTTATAAGCGCGTCAACGCTTGTGAACCTGTTTTCGCGCGTTATGCCGTTGCCGAGGTCGGCTTCGGTTGCGGTGTGGATTATATCCTCGTGTACCTGCTTTGAGAGTACAAGGCGCTCCACGTCCATACCGAGCGTATTGGCTATTATTTCGTAGTTTTTGAGTACGTTTTCGCGCGTGTCGTCGCAGTGAAAGCGCAAATTCATAGACGCATAGCAGCCCTCGCTTACACCGCCCTCGCGCGTGGAAAAGCCGTGACGGACTATGCCTGTTTCCTCAAATGAGGATATTGTGTAGTATTTAACGCCTCGTCTATTGTTCAGTTTCCACATTGTCACCGCTCCTGAAATATTCATATAGTTTTTGGGCGGCTTTATAGTTCATACCGTCCGCGCGCATAAGCTCCATAACGCTCGCTTCTTTTATTTTATCAACAGTTTTAAATTCCGTCAATAGGCCTTTGCGTCTTTTTTCGCCTATTCCCGGTATTAAGTCAAGCTCCGAGGTGATTTTGCTGTGCAGCTTTCTGTGGTACGTTATCGCTGTGTCGTGCACCTCGTCCTGTATGAGCGTTATGAGTTTAAATACGGGGCTTGTCGGGTTTATCTCTATTTCACCTGTTTTTGCGACAAGTCCGCGTGTGCGGTGCTTGTCGTTCTTGACCATACCAAAGGTAGGTATGTCGGTTTCTATCATTTCGAGAAGCTCCAGTATTGTATTCAGGTGTCCCTGTCCGCCGTCAAGCAGTATCAGGTCGGGCAGGGGCAAAAATTTTGCGTCCTTGCGGAGCATTTTGCCTGTTTTGATTTGGTCTTCTTCCTCTAAGGCGTGGCGGAAGCGGCGGTAGATTACCTCGCGCATAGCCGCGTAATCGTCCGCGCCTTCAAACGACTTTATCTTAAACAGTCTGTGCTTGCGCTTTGCGGCGCGTCCGTTTTCAAACACAACCATCGCGCCGACGTTGTCCGCGCCCTGTATGTTTGAAATGTCGTAGGCTTCTATTCGCATCGGGCGTTTTTCGAGCCTTAAAAGCTCCTGCATCATATCAAGAACGGCGTTTTTCTCCCTGTCCTTCATAACCTTTATCTTGTAATTTCCGAGCGCGACATCGGCATTTTTGCGTACCATATCAACCATATGCTTTTTGTCGCCGCGCTGCGGGCGGGTTATGTGTACCTTTTTATGCTTCAGGCTTGTGAGCCACTCGGTTATGGCGTCCTTGTCCTCAATCTCATATTCGGTCAGTATTTCGTTCGGTATATATTCTGCCGCCTGATAGAATTGCTTTACAAAGTCGGTAACGATTTCTTCTTCGCTGGATTTTGCCGTGTTTTCAATCTTATAGCTTTCCCTGCCTATCACCTTACCTGCGCGGATAAAGAACATCTGACAGAACGCGATACCCTCCTCCCGCGCGAGCGCGATAACGTCGCGGTCGTCCTGACTGCCTGTGTTTATTACCTTCTGCTGCTCCTCTATATCCTTTACGGCACGGATTTTGTCGCGCAGGTCGGCGGCTTTTTCATACTGCATATTTTTTGCCGCTTCGTTCATTTCCTTTGTGAGAGAGGCGATAAGCTCCTTGTGGTTGCCGTCAAGAAAACGGCAGATGTTGAAATAAATCTGCCTGTACTCCTCCTTGCTTACCTTGCCGGTGCAGGGAGCGAAGCAGTTGTTTATGTGGTAATTAAGGCACGGTCTGCCCTTTCGTATATCCTCCGGAAAACGTCTGCGGCAGGTCGGGGGCTTAAAGAGTTTCTGCACAAGCTCAAGCGTGTTTTTAAGCGTAATACCCGATACATAAGGGCCGTAATACTTTGCACCGTCCTTTTGAAGTTTCCTGACCTTTAAAAGCTTTGGGTACGGCTCATTTATTGTGACCTTGATATACGGATAATGCTTATCGTCCTTTAGAAGTATATTATATTTCGGACGGTGCTTTTTTATGAGGTTACACTCAAGCGCCAACGCTTCAGTTTCCGAGTCGGTTACGATATACTCAAAGTACGCTATGTTTGATACCATCGCCAGAACCTTCGCGGTATGGTTGGAATTCTTCTGAAAATACTGTCTTACACGGTTCTTTAAAACCTTCGCCTTGCCGACATAGATTATCTCGCCGTCTTCGTTGTGCATTATATACACGCCCGGACGGTCCGGCAGGTTTTTGAGTTCAAGTTCAAAGTCAAACATAGCGTCACCTCCTATCTGTTATGATACAAAAATAACTCTGCATCAAAATACAGAGTTATTCTATTACATTTTATTTTAAATTACTCGGAGAAATTGGATTCAATCAGTTCAACCAAAGTCTTAACCGCTTCTTCCTCATCACTGCCGTCAGCAATTATTGAAATCTGCGTTCCCTTTACGATGCCGAGAGAAAGAACTCCCAGAAGACTCTTTGCGTTTACGCGTCTTTCATCCTTCTCAACCCAGATACTTGACTTGAATTCGTTTGCTCTCTGGATGAAAAATGTTGCCGGTCTTGCGTGTAAGCCGACTGAATTTTGAACTGCAACCTCACTTGAAACCATAAATATGTCCCCCTGTCTTATAATCAAATATCGAATAATGTATCTATAATGTTTCTATACCCTTGACAATAGAATACTAAAAATTTAGCCTTACGTCAATGGTTTTTTATGTTTTGTAACAATTTTTAGTTAAATTGTCTTATCGCATTATTCTTTTAAGATTTTTTTTGTATATTTTAATTTTCAGCGTTTTCCGGGGGATTTTCGGCGTCATTTTTCTCTTCGTCATCCTCGCCGTTCTTGGCTTTCATAAGAAGCTCTCGTACCTTTGCGTTGATCTCCTCAGTGAACTCCTTGTTCTCCTGCATAAACTTTCTGACATTGTCGCGGCCCTGTCCAATCTTCTCGCCATTGTAGCTGAACCACGCGCCGGACTTCTTAATTATGTCATTTTCTACGGCATAGTCAAGAATGTTGCCTTCCTTGGAGATACCCTCGCCGTACATAATGTCAAACTCGGCTGTCTTGAACGGGGGCGCAACCTTGTTCTTTACGACCTTTACGCGCGTTCTGTTACCTATCATCTCGGTACCGTTCTTTATAACGTCAGCGCGGCGTACATCAAGACGGACCGATGAGAAGAATTTAAGCGCGCGGCCGCCCGGTGTAGTTTCAGGGTTGCCGTACATTACGCCTACCTTTTCACGGAGCTGGTTTATAAATATTACAACTGTACCGCTGCGGTTTATTATTGCGGTTAGCTTTCTTAAAGCCTGTGACATAAGACGTGCCAGAACGCCGACGTGCGCGTCACCCATCTCGCCCTCAATCTCGGCTCTCGGAACAAGCGCGGCAACGGAGTCAATAACGATTACATCCAAAGCGCCGCTTCGTACCAAGGCTTCTGCAATATCAAGAGCCTGCTCGCCGTTGTCGGGCTGAGCAACTATGAGATTGTCAATGTCAACGCCTAAGTTTTTGGCGTATACCGGGTCCAGCGCGTGTTCCGCGTCTATAAACGCAGCCTCGCCGCCCATTTTCTGCGCCTCAGCTACAACGTGAAGCGCAACTGTTGTTTTACCCGACGATTCCGGGCCGTAAATCTCAACAATTCTTCCGCGCGGCAAGCCGCCTACGCCAAGCGCCATATCGAGTGCGAGTGAACCGGTTGAAATCGCGTCAACGTCCGATACTTCAACGTCGCCGAGCTTCATTATACTGCCCGAGCCGTACTCCTTTTCAATTACGTGGAATACCGATTCAAGCGCTTTTTTCTTTTCCTCGCTGTCGGTCATTTTAACAACAGCGGCTTTTTCTGCTTTTTCCTTTGCCATTTGTTTTTCTCCTTCAAATTTATTTTCTGTATAAATTATATATTAACCGTGTTTATTTTGCAAGCACTTTTATTCGGCTTCGGCGGTTAAGTCCTATTTATCGGACTTAAATATGCTCTCTGATATATTTGAACACCTCATAGCACGTTTTTTCACGCACGTCCTCCCTGTCGCCTTCGTGGTGCATTTCGATTACCTCTGTATTGCCGTTAATATATATACCCGCGTACACAAGTCCGACCGGCTTTTCCGGCGTGCCGCCTGTGGGGCCCGCTATGCCGGTTATGCCAACGCACACGTCCGCGCCTGTGCGCTCGTGGAGGCCTGTCGCCATTTCGTAGGCTGTTTCACGGCTGACTGCGCCGACTGTTTCAAGTGTTTCATGCTTAACGCCCAAATGCTTTTCCTTTGCGCTGTTGGCGTACGTTACGAACGACTCGTTCAACACGTCCGCCGCGCCCGGTACGTCGGTTATAAGCGCCACAAAAAGACCGCCAGTGCAGCTTTCCGCAGCGGAAATGTGCAGGTGCTTGTTATCGAGCATATGCACAACCTCGGTGTTTATTCCTTGCATATTTGCTTTCATTTTGCTCTCCTTATTCCGGGTATACCTCGATTTTCTCAACTCCTGCAAGCGCTTCTTCTATCAGTTTTTCTATATCGAGGTGTTTTTCCGATTTCTCTATATTCTCACGCTTCGGGTTCGTGGTCGGGTGCTTTGGCGTAAATACCGTACAGCAATCCTCATACGGAAGGATTGATGTTTCGTATGCGCCTATTGCAACGCTTCTGTCGGTTATCTCAAGTTTATCCATACCGATTAGCGGCTGTAATATAGGCATATCAACCACCGCGTTAGTTACGTCAAGCGCGGCAAGCGTCTGTGACGCGACCTGACCGACACTCTCACCCGTTATGAGCGCTTTGGACTTATTTTGTACAGCAATCCGCTCCGCTATACGCATCATAAAGCGGCGCATTATAAGCGTCATCTGCTCCTCGGGGCATTTATCGCGGATTTGAAGCTGTATCTCGGTGAACGGTACGATGTAGAGATTTATTTTTGACGTGTACTGCGCGAGTATACTTGCCAGCTTTATAACCTTTTCCTTGGCTCTTTCGCTTGTGTACGGGAACGAGAAAAAGTTTACCGCGTCAATTTCCACGCCGCGCTTTGAAATCATATGTCCCGCAACGGGGCTGTCTATGCCGCCGGATAAAAGCAGCGTCGCCTTGTTGCCGGAGCCTATCGGCATACCGCCCTGTCCCTGTATTTTGTTTTCGTCAGCGTATACGTACGCCGCAAAGTCGCGTACCTCAACCCTTACCGTTACATCGGGGTTGTGTACATCAACGATTATTTCGGGGAACTCGTCGTCAAGCCAGCCGCCGACCTCCATACATATCTGCGGCGAGTTTAAGGGGAACGATTTGTCGCTTCGTTTTGCTTCTACCTTAAATTTTTTGCCCGGTGTTAAGTCCTTTGCAAGATATTCCTTTGCCTTTTCGCGTATGTCGTCTATGTCCTTTTCACACACTGCCGCCTTTGTTATAGCGACAAGTCCGAAAATCTTTGACAGTCGCTCAACAACAAGGTCAATTTTATCCCCGTCCTCTACTTCAACGTAAACCGTTGCCTGTGCAAGACGTATGCTTGTTTCGGCTACGTTTCTGAGTGAGTTTTTTATATTCGTCATCAGCATACTCTCAAACTTCGCGCGGTTGCCGCCTTTCAGTATGATTTCGCCGTATTTTGCAAGTATAATTTCTTTCATTTGAATCAGCCATCCTTTCACTTCGTTCAAGGATTAGCGTGCTTTGCACAGCAAAGCCGCACAGATGCGAAAGAACTTCGTTCTTTCACACTATTACCTCTTACATATATCTTTTGATTGCCGCGGCTTCGTTTATCATTATCTCCGCGGCTTCTGTTATTTCTACCTCTGTTGTCCACCTGTCAAGGCTTATACGCACCGCGCCGCCTATTTCCTGTTGATTAAGTCCCATAGCCGTTAAAACGTGGCTTGGCTGAGGCTTGTGGCTTGAACAAGCGGAGCCTGTGGAAACGTATACGCCGCGCGCTTCAAACGCGTGGAGAAGTATCTCCGCTTTTATGCCGACAAAGGACGCGTTTAAAACGCTGCCGCTGTTATACTCGTCCGAGCCGTTGAATTTTATATCAGGAATAACCGACAGCTTTTCTTTGAGCGTGTTTCTCAGCTTTATAAGGCGCGTGTTGTCGGTATCCGTTTCCTCCGCCGCCGCGGCAAAG
>JAFQYK010000210.1 GCA_017406485.1 Clostridia bacterium | reverse complement strand
TTGAACATCAATATGCAAATCACCGCCGCAACCGGCAATACAAGACATAAAAACAGCTTTAAATTCATTTCGCCGCCTTTTAAATCAGTATTTACGGCGAGCTTTTTGTTTTGAATAATACAAAGCTCCTTTTTACGTATTGACACAATAACATATGGCAAAGCCGCTATAACGATAAGCAGCAAATGGCTTATGATGTTAAACCCGCACACAAACGACAGCGGCACAATCCCGGCCATAAGTATAAGATTACCGAAAATACCTCCGATCCAGGCCTTTGTAAATATCGCCTTATCCTTAAACAGCAAATCGGCATACAAAAAGCCCAACACCAAAAAGTAAATATAAACTATAACGCCAACCATTGTTTTCTCCTATTTTATGTCCGACAATGAAATTACATCGACGGTATCCGGTGAGAAACTTCTTTCCATAACCTGAGCCATAGCCTTAACCGTGTCAAGGCTCGTCATAATTGAAACAGAGCATTCAATCGCCGTTCTTCTTATTTTAAAGCCGTCGGAATTTGTATTGCCGCCCTTCTTCGGAATATCAATTATAAGGTCAATCATACCGCTTCTTATAACGTCCAATACATTCGGCACGCCCTCGCTGATTTTCTTCGCGGTCTGTACCGGAATATGGTTTTCCTCCAATAGCTTCGCCGTACCTGATGTTGCGACGAATTTGCAGCCTAAACGGTGGAACTTCTGCGCTATCGGTAAAAATTCATCCTTATCCAGATCGCGCACCGTAACAAGTATAGTTGAGTCTTTCTTCGGTATTGTAGTACCCGCGGCGATAAAGCCTTTATACATAGCCTCGTGGAAGTTGCGGCCTACACCTAAAACCTCGCCGGTTGAGCGCATTTCGGGGCCTAAGGAAACCTCTACCTGCGGCAGCTTCTCGGTGGAGAACACCGGCACCTTTATAGCAACCGTATTTGTCTCCGGCGCGATACCTGTTGAGTAACCCATTTCCTTCAGCGTTTTGCCGAGCATAATGCTTGTCGCAATATCAATAACCGGCACATTCGTAACCTTCGTGATATACGGCACGGTACGGCTTGAACGCGGATTTACCTCAATGATATACAGCTCGCCCTTAAACTCAATAAACTGAATATTTATCATACCAATAACTTTAAGTTCAAGCGCAATACGGTACGTAACGTCAACTATTTTTTTAACAATATCCTCCGGCACATTCTGAGGCGGATAAATTGAGATTGAGTCGCCGCTGTGAATACCGGCGCGCTCCAAATGCTCCATAATACCGGGGATAAGCACATCGGTTCCGTCACAAATCGCGTCAACCTCTAATTCTCTTCCGCCGAGGTAACGGTCTATAAGCACCGGATTGTCCTTGTCCTTTTCAAACGCGTCCGTGAGGTAGCGCACAAGGTCAATCTCATTTCGCGTAATCTCCATACCCTGACCGCCAAGAACGTATGACGGACGCACAAGCAGGGGATAGTCAAGCCTGTCAGCTTCCTCCACGCCCTCCTTGACGCTCCATACGGCCTTACCCTTCGGGCGCTTTATGTTGAGCTTTTCAAGCATTTCATCAAACTTTTCCCTGTCCTCCGCCTCGTCAATATACTTTGGCTGCGTGCCAAGCACAGGCACGTTCATTTTATCTAGGAAATTAGCCAGCTTGATAGCCGTCTGACCGCCGAACTGCAAAATAACGCCGTCCGGCTTTTCGAGCGTGATTATATTGTAAACGTCCTCCTCCGTAAGCGGCTCAAAATACAGCTTGTCCGATGTGTCAAAGTCGGTGGAAACCGTTTCGGGGTTGTTGTTTATGATAATCGTTTCCACGTCCGCCTTTTCAAGCGCAAGCACCGAATGAACCGAGCAATAGTCAAACTCAATACCCTGACCGATACGGATAGGGCCTGAGCCTATAACAATAACCTTTTTCTTATCGGAGGGGAAGGACTCCGTCACCTCGTCGTATGTTGAATAGTAATAAGGTGAAACGGCTTCAAATTCGCCGGCGCACGTGTCTACCTTTTTATACACCGGCAAAATGCCAAGTTTCAAACGAAGCTCATAAATGTCCTTCTCCCCGCAGCCGACAAAACCGGCAATACCCTTGTCTGAAAAGCCCATAAGCTTGTATTTTTTAAGCGTTTCAAAATCAAGGTCGGATATTTTAAGGGATTTAAGAGCCTCCTCCGCGTCAACGATATGCTTGATCTTGTTTAGGAAGAACAAATCCATACCCGTGATTTCCGCAAGTTTTTCCATATTATAATTGCGGCGTATAAGCTCTGCAAGGTCAAACAGACGCTCGTCATCGGGAACGATAACGCGCTGTCTGAGTTCAACAGTTGTACGTTCCTTTGATGATTTTCTTTCAAGCGAATACTGACCTATTTCAAGCGAGCGCACGCCCTTTAACAGCGCTGCCTCAAAAGAGCTGCCTATACTCATAACCTCGCCGGTAGCCATCATCTTTGTGCCGAGGTTTCTTTTTGCGCCGAAGAACTTGTCAAACGGCCACTTCGGAATTTTCGCTACTATATAATCAATAGTCGGCTCAAAGCAGGCGTATGTTTTGCCGGTTACCGCGTTTTCGATTTCGTCAAGATTATAACCGAGCGCGATTTTTGCGTTAATTCTCGCGATAGGATAGCCCGTCGCCTTACTTGCCAAAGCCGATGAACGGCTCACGCGCGGATTTATTTCAATAACAGCGTATTCAAAGCTGTCGGGGTTAAGCGCGAATTGAATATTGCAGCCGCCCTTGATTTCAATTGAGTCAACAATATCCAAAGCCGCCTTATTGAGCATCTGGTACTCTTTGTTTGCAAGCGTCAAAGCCGGAGCGACAACGATTGAGTCACCTGTATGAACGCCCACAGGGTCAACGTTTTCCATAGAGCAGACCGTTATGCAGTTGCCCGCCGCGTCGCGGATAACCTCAAACTCAATCTCCTTCCAGCCCTTTATACTCTTTTCGATTAGCGCCTGACCTACGCGTGAAAGGTGAAGTCCCTGCGAAAGTATTGTTTCAAGCTGCTCCGCGTCCTCGGCAATACCTCCGCCCGTGCCGCCGAGAGTGTACGCGGGACGGATAATTACCGGATAACCGATTTTCTCCGCAAACGCAAGACCTGCTTCAACGTCATTTACAATATCCGAAGGCGGTATCGGCTGTTTAATGCGCTCCATAAGCTGTTTGAAGCTGTCTCGGTCCTCGCCCTCTTTTATTGAGGGAACAGACGTACCGATAACCTTTATACCGTACTTTTCAAGAATACCCCTGTCATAAAGCTCACAAGAAAGATTTAGACCTGTCTGACCGCCCATACCTGCGATAATCGAGTCGGGGCGCTCCTTTTGAATAATCTTTTCAACATAATCAACCGTCAGAGGTTCGATGTATGTCTGATCGGCCATACCGCGGTCAGTCATAATCGTAGCCGGGTTGGAGTTTACGAGCACAACATCAATACCCTCCTCTTTAATTGCCTGGCAAGCCTGCGTACCCGAGTAATCAAACTCCGCAGCCTGACCTATTACGATAGGGCCGGAGCCTATAACAAGAACCTTTTTTATACTCTTATCCAATGGCATATCACTGTACCTCCTTCAAGAAATTACCGAATATGTGACCTGTACCCTGCGCTCCGGTCAAAGTGTTAGGCGTAAATTCAACGCTCATTACCGGCAGTGTTTTGTGCTTAATACCCTGGCATGTGCCGTCATTTACGTTCACAAAGATTTCCTCGACATCATCGGACAAATCCGTAAGCGCGGCAATATGATTTTGCGTTGTAATATAAACGCGGCCTGTTTTCTTGTCCTTTACAGGGTAGTTGCCGCCGTGGTGACCGAACGGCAGACGCTCTGTTTTACATCCGAGCGCAGCGCCTATAATTCTATGACCAAGTCCTATACCGAAAATCGGGAATTTGCCGATAAGAGCTTTCACCGTGTTTGCGACAGCGTCCGCGTCTGACGGATTTTCAGGACCTGACGAAACAAATACAATTTCCGGCTTACAAGCCGCAATTTCCTCTGCGTTTGCCGAAGCGGGGAACACCGTAACGGCGCAGTCATAGCTTGAAACAGCGTCAACAACACTTTTTCTTGTGCCGAGGTCAATAAACGCCGCACGTTTTTTGCCGCCCTCGTTTACGGTGTATATATTCTTAGCTGTCACCTCCGCTATTGTCGGCGCGCCGCATTTATCCATAAATGATCTGACCGCGTCATCGGACGGTTCGCCTGCCATTATAACACCTCTCATAACGCCTTCATCGCGTATTATTCTCGTAAGGGCGCGCGTATCAACTCCGCAAAGCCCCGTAACTCCGTGCGATGAAAGCCAGTCGCCGAAATTCATTTCATTTCTGAAATTGGACGGTTCAACGCATTCCTCGCGTACAATAACGGCATGCGGCCAGACTTTTCCGGATTCCATATCCTCAAAATTTATACCGTAGTTGCCTATGAGCGGAAAGGTCATAATAACCATCTGACCAGCCATTGCCGGATCGGTCAGAAGCTCTTCATAGCCGACAACGCCGGTGGTGAATATAACCTCGCCGGCTGTGTTTTCCTCCGAGCCGAAAAGCGTTCCCGTAAACCGCCTTCCGTTTTCTAAAATAAGCTGTGCCTTCATATAATATCTCCTTCCTTTGTGGCAAAAAAAATGACAATGAATATATCATTGTCAATTTAATCTAAAAATAAAAACAGAAACAAAGGGAGAGTCATATGCTCCTTTATTCATAAGTATTAAGCTGTCTTTTGAATTCATTGGCATTTCCTTATCTCCTTTGCTTGCTTCTATATATTGTAACACCGCGCGGATATTTTGTCAATATATAGTACATAAAAAGAAGGAATACAGATGTATTCCTTCTAAAAAACTTATTCTTCTTCGCCGCCGGTCTCGCCGGAGCTTTCCTCGCTGTCATCGCCGCTTCCGGAACTGCTGCCGCTGTCCTCACCGTCACTGCTGTGAGATGGAGCTGTACCCGTATCGGATGACGTACCGGACGACGTGCCTGATGACGTTCCCGACGATGTGCCGGACGACGTACCCGACGTTGATGAGCCTGATGATGAACCTGACGCAGCCTCGGTAGCTGAAGGCACGTTTGATACTGACGCAGCCGGTGTGGCAGCCGCTGTGGTAGCCGACGGACTTGCCGACGGGGAAACAGACGGTGAGGGCACCGGTGTGGCCGCCTTTGACGCGTGGGTGGCGTCACACATAGCTTTAGGCTGTGTTCCCTGGACAAAATAGCCCGTTACAGTGGGGCAGGTGCTTGTCGGTAACAGTCCTGACTTAGCGCAAACTGTCGCTTCAACAACATTAGACGGTTTTGCAATATCCTTTGGATTGAGATTTGCGTGTATTCGGCTCATAACTGCACGCCAGGCGGCTGTTGCGGGGTTGCCTGAAACTCCCGCCGCGCTGATGGAGCTTGGTGAATCGAAGCCGTACCAGCACGCGCCGACATAATAAGGCGTAAATCCTACAAACCACTTATCGCAGTCATCATCCGTCGTACCGGTTTTGCCGTAGGTCGGCATAGATGAAAGCTGCGCGCTTGAACCCGTACCGTGCTCGCCGGTTACAACGCCGCGTAAAAGGTCTGACATAATGAACGCCGAAGCCGCGCTTATAGCCTGCGTCGTATCGGAGCTGTTTGAAAGCACAATGTCGCCCTTCGCGTCAAGCACCTTTGTATAGGTATGCGGCTTGATATACTGACCGCTGTTTACAAACGTACCGTATGCCGCCGCCATTTCCTCAACCGAAACGCCCTGCGTCAGACCGCCGAGCGCGAGGGAGGAGTAGTTTCTGTCCTGTTCTTCTATGCTCGACAGATGGAACTTTTTCTGTAAGTAATTGAAGGATGTAGAAACGCCTACCATATCCAGAACCTTAACAGCCGGAATATTTGCGCTTCGTGAAACGGCTTCCTTGACAGTCATCTCACCCAAGAACCCGCTATACGCATTTTTCGGTTTCCACTTGTCGTCACCGATTGTGATTTCCTCATCGACTACCTCCGTAACCTCGGTTATCTTGCCTGTGTCAATAGCAGGCCCGTAAACCGACAGCGGTTTAATTGAAGAACCGGGCTGACGCTTCATCTGTGTCGCTCTGTTCCAGCCGCGGATGTTTGTCTTTTCGCCGAGTCCGCCGATAAGTCCCTTGACCTGTCCGGTGTATGGGTCAGTTACGACCATAGCCGACTGCGCGCCCTTACCGGTGGAGGGGAAGTTGGAGTAATCGGTGAATACGCTTTCCATTGTATTCTGAATGTCGGGGTCAATCGTAGCGTAAATCGTCAGACCGCCGTTATAAACCTGACGAGTCGCAAAGTCGGTTGAATACCCCTTCTGCTCGACGAGATCGTTTACAACGTCATTTATAACCTGGTCAACAAAATATGATGTTATCCTGCCGGAATTCTCTCTGTAGGCATTGCTTACGACGAGGTCGCTCGCCGAAGCCTCGTTATATTGAGCGTCGGTTATATAGCCCAGCTCCTTCATCTTGCCAAGGACAAGATTTCTCTTTTCAATATTGTTCTCCGGATGCACAAACGGGTCAAATTCAGACGGGAATTGTGTAATGCCGGCAATAGAAGCCGCCTCGGCCAGTGTTAAATCAGACGCGTTTTTATTGAAATACGTTCTTGCCGCCGCTTCAACACCGTTACAGTTATTTGCAAAGTACGCAATATTCAGATACATCGTAAGTATCTCGTCCTTTGAAAGTTCTTTTTCGAGAGCGAGAGCGCGCATCATTTCCTTGATCTTACGCGTCGGAGTGTTGTCCTTTTCGTTTGTGATATTCTTGATAACCTGCTGAGTAATCGTACTTCCGCCAAAGCTTGCGCTGCCCAATCCGAACTTTGACAAAATCCATTTGCCGGTAGCGCCAAAGGTACGCTTAAAGTCAACGCCGTTATGGTTATAGAAGCGCTCGTCCTCAATTGCAACAATCGCATCCTTCATCACCTGCGGTATCTGAGTTGAGTCAACCCATATGCGGTTGGTGTCGGAATTGATATGCTCAAGATCCTGCTCGGTGCCGTTTTCGTCGATGTACTTGATAACCGAAGAGGTGTTAAGAGCAAGAGTGCGGATATTCATATCCTTTATCTCACGCGAAACAGCCGCGTACATTCCTATAAACATACCGGTTATAATAATAATGCCGATAAACAGTACCGAGAAAATAGTAAGGCGCAGACGCTTGCGGAAAAGTCTCTGCTTTTCGGTCAGTACTTTTTTCTTCTTTTTCTTCTTTTTAGAATTACGGCGCGTTGGTGTATTGCCGCCGGAGGAAGGAACGTAAGGTTGTATATCCTGTTCCTTTCTGCGCTTTGATGCAGAGCGCCGTCTGCGTGGAGCGGGAGATGAGCCGGAGGTCATCTTGTCATATGCTTCCCAGTCAAACTCATCATTTCCGCCGTTTGAATTTCTTCTGTCATTTGCCATAGCTTAATTCCATAGCCTTTCTGCTCACCGATGCTATCTGTTGTTCTCTGCCGCCTGTGAGCCGTTGCGTCAGGAACAGGAAAATCGCAATTAAGTATGCTTCATTATTATAGAACATTTTTACAGATTTTGCAACCGTTATTTTTAATCATAACATCATATATATAGTGGTTTTTTCGTCTTTACTTACATTAAAACCGCCAAAAACGGCTCGGAAAGTCAATATAAGTCACAAAAATACAATTAACATTTGACATAAAATAAAAAAAGAGTTATACTAACCTTGCAAAAAAATATTGAGTGCCGACAGCCATGCGCTGTCAGAAAAGGAAAGGGGATTTAAAAATGACATTCGAACAGGCATTTTTAAAGGTAAAGGAAAAGTTCGACAATGCGGATGCAAGCAGCACGGCTGATTTTGCAATTCAGGTAACTCTTACAGACGAAGATTGCGGCGGTACTTTCTATGCAGAAGTTAAGGAAGGTAAGCTCGCAGTTGAGCCGTACGATTACTATGACAACGACGTTGTTCTTGATATTACTAAGTCTGCGCTTCTGGCTGTACTTTCAGGCAGATCAAGCCTCGATAAGGCAGTTGAAAACGGTGAGGCAGTAGTTAAGGGCGATGCTTCAAAGATTGCTGATTGGAAGAACACAATAAAGAAGGCAGCTCCGGCAAAGAAGGCTCCGGCAAAGAAGGCAGCGGCTAAGAAGCCTGCAGCCAAGAAGGCGCCTGCAAAGAAGGCGGCAGCTCCCGCGAAGAAGGCAGCAGCTCCTGCAAAGAAGGTAGAAGCAGCTAAGAAGGCAGAGCCGGTAAAGAAGGCTGAACCTGTAAAGGCAGCAGTTAAGGCACCTGCAAAGAAGGCTGAAGTAAAGACAACAGCAAAGAAGAACTAATTTTCAAAAAAAAATAGAGTGCGTTTATGCAAGGCATAGACGCACTTTTTGTTTACCTATTTGTTTTGCGGCTCCTTAGGTGTCACATATATGGTGTTGTAGTTATCATAAATCACCATACCGGGCTTTGCTCCGCTTGGTTTTTTAACATTTTTTATGGCGGTATAATCCACCGGCACCTGTGACGAGGAGCGAGCCTTTGAATAATACGCCGCTATCTCCGCTGCCTCGCGTATGGTTGACGGAGGAACCTCCTTGTCGATACCGAGTTTAATAACCGTGTGCGAGCCGTGAATTTTCTTTGTGTGGAACCAAATATCCGATGAGTTTGCAAATTTCAGCGTAAGATAATCATTCTGCGTATTATTTTTACCGACGTAAATATCAAACCCATCCGATGAAACAAAATGCATAGGCTTCGTCGCCGCCTGCTTCTGTTTTTTTACATTCTGCCGCCTTGAAATATACCCCTCCGAAATAAGCTCCTGTCTTATCGCGTTTAAATCACTGTCGTTATCCGCGGTTTCAACTGCGGCAAGCGTGCTTTCGAGGTATTCAAGGTCGGCGCGCGCGCCTTCAATCTGCTTTGCAGCCTCCGTTTCCGCTGTTTTTGCCTTGTTATAACGCTTATAGTATCTCTGCGCGTTCTGCGATGGAGTGAGAGTGGGGTCAAGCGTTATCTTTACAAGCGGTGAGCTTTCTTCGTAATAATTCTGTACCTCAATTTCACTCTGACCTTGCGATATGGCATAAATATTCGCCGTCAGCAAATCACCGTAAATCTTATATTTGTCCTTGCTCTTTGAGTCTTGCAGCGTTTTGGTAAGTATACCGATTTTTTTTGATGTTCTTTCTATATTATTACTCAGCAGCTTTGTTAAATCTGCGCTCTTCTGCCGCATACGCTCACGCATATCACGCGTGCGGTAAAACTCATCCAGAAGTACGCTTATATCGTCAAAATACTTAACCTCCGCCAATGACTCATACTGTTTAATAGGCGTAGACGAAAAATCCATCAGCTTGCCCGTTTTTGTGTCAACAATCATACACGGCTGAAATTCATCCGTCTTAACCGCTTTTGACAGTCTTACAATCTCATACAAAATCTTATTCCTGCCGTTGTCGGTCAGCTCGCCGCACTTGACATCAGTCCTTCCAAATGCGCGGTACACGATTTCTCTCGCCGTAAGCGGACTGATACCGGCAACCGAGGCAAGCACAGCCTTATCCGCCGGTTGAATAGGTGATGAAAAATCAATATTAACCGTACCCTCAATATCCGTCAGGTCTGTTTTATCCTGCGCGGGTGCGCTCTCGTAGTAAAGTCCCGGCAAAAGCTGGCGCACGGAGCTTACGGTAAAATCAACGTGCTTTATACAGTCGATTATTTTCATATCTGCAGTTGTCAGAATAATATTAGAGTGACGCCCCATAATTTCGGCAATAAGGTATTTTGTTGTGAGATCGCCAAGCTCGTCATAGCTCTCAACGGAAATCCTTATAATACGCTCAAATCCGTCCTGCTCGACCGCCGTAATCTTACCGCTGCCGATATGTTTGCGGAGAAGCATACAAAAAAGCGGCGCAGTCTGCGGGTTTTTCTTTGAAACCGCCGTAAAATGCGCTCTCGGGTGAGCGCTTGACGCGGAAAGCGTGAGCTTAAAACTTTCCTCAAACGTGCGTATACCAAGCGTTATCTCATCCTTTTCGGGCTGATATATCTTATCAATGCGGCCGCCGATAATTTTCTCCTGCAAATCACCGACAAGACACCGCACAACAGTAGCGTCAAATGCCATAATAAAAATCTCCTTGATGATATTTACCCGATTATAGCATAAAACCGCAAAAAATACAACAACAATCTTGCTAAAACCGTTTGTTTGTGATAAAATAGACCTATAAACTACGAACGGAGGTTTTATAATGAAGAAAATAATATCTCTTATAACCGCGGCAGCTATTTCTGTATCGTGTGTGGCTGTAGCGAGTGCGGCAAGAGTGGAGGACATATCCTCAGCGCTCCAAAATGATGAAATTCACATTATCTACAACGACAAAGCCGTAGAATATGAGGACGCAAAGCCGGTAAATACCGATGGCAGGGTAATGATACCCTTCCGCGCCGCGCTTGAAACAATGAACGCGAATGTTGGCTATGATGACGCGACCAAAACCGTAACCGCGACAAAGGGCGGCACAACAATTACCTTTGAGCTTCTTGACGACACCATCTACATAGACAATAACGGTGAAAAGTCAGAAATAACAATGGACGTGCCGATGCTTGTAGAGGACGGCAGAACATATGTTCCGGTGCGCTTTATGTCAAATGCTTTAGGTATGGATGTCGGCTGGAACGGCGACAATGAAACGGTCGTTATAATGGACTATGACGAGTATATTGACAAGATCAGCGAATCGATACCAAATCTCAAAAAGCTCGCGTCATATGACACATCAAAATTCAACAAATACGCGCTTAACATTGCAGTAAACGGTAAGGACACGAATGGCAGCTCAATTGATTTATCCGCCGTTTTGAATATGCTTATGAAGGACGGCAAAATCGGCGCTGACGGTACGGTAAGCCTTACAAGCCCCGATTTCAACCTCGACAAGTCCGAGTTTAACGCAGTGCTTGACGGTACCATTTTATACCTTAAAACGGATTTGTTGAACAATATATCCAAGGATAACGCAAAGATTTCGGCTATATCAAGACTTCTGACAGGCGACGGCAGCGAGTGGATGAGCGTTGACCTTGAAAAGCTCGGCGCGAATACAGCGGCTTTAAAGGTATTGCAAATTGCGGCTTCCGGTCAAATTCCTGATGTGGAAGAAGCTATGCGCTCTTATATTCCGGAAGGTGACGCACAATACGGCGTGGCTATGATGTTCGCTTCAATGGCGGATGTGTATGAGCTTTTGGATGATAAGCTTATAATAGAAGAAAAGGAGGACGGCTATACCGTTTCTCTTAATGTTTCACCCGAGGAGTTCTCGAAATTGTTTTTTGGTACCGGACTCGGAATAAATATGACATCAGACATCACGAGCGAAAGGATGACTGCGGACGTTGAAATCACACTTGGAGGTACGGACGGTATTGTGATTAAAATGAACGAAACCGCCACAGCCGCAGACGAGGACGAAACCGTAACCGTTCCCGAGGAAAGCAAGGATATAACATCGCTTTTGACATTCCCCACACCTGCAATCCCAATAGGGCAGTAAAATAAACCGCAAAATACCGCATACAACGCGTATGCGGTAATTTTTTTGAAAAATTTTCAAAAAGGTATATGCAAAATCAAAATTATGTGATATAATATATCGGATACTGGGTAAATATGCCATAAAGGAGAGCTTGTGTGAAAAATAAGCGTCGCATATCACCACTTTTTGCCGAGGGCAGTATATACATACGGCACCGTCGGCTGCAAAGCGGCAATCTGCTCGCTTCTTTTCCACACAAATATATAAGCCGCCGACTGGCGGCGGATGGAGGTAACAATGCTAAAGAGTATGACCGGCTACGGCAGAAATGAAATCATCGCCGACGGCAAGCGAATAAACATAGAAATAAAATCCGTAAACCACCGTTACAGCGACTACACGATAAAATATCCGCGCCGCTACGCGTTTTTGGAGGACAAGATAAAGCAGCACGCCGCGAAGAGCATAACGCGCGGCAAGGTTGACATTTTCCTCACCATAGAAAACTACGAAACAACCGATGAAGAAATCGAAATAAACCGCGCCGTTGCGGAGAATTACATCGAAGCGTTAAAAAAGCTGCGCGACGAATTTTCATTAACGGACGACATAACCGTTATGAACGTGGCGCGCAATCAGGATATTTTCACAACCGTCAAAAAGGACGAGGACGAGGAGCAGATATGGAAC